>DASQTE010000500.1:0-3932 GCA_035642035.1 Blastococcus sp. | reverse complement strand
GCGGGCACCTGGCCGCGATCCACGACGCCGAGGCCGCGGCGGTGACCCGCCTCGGCGCCGTCCTGGGCAGGTGACGGCGCGCGGAGCCGACCGCTGGGTTGTCCCTATCCTTGTACCGGGACTCGTCCTCATGTCCCGCCGACGTGGCGCAATTGGCAGCGCTCCTGACTTGTAATCAGGGGGTTAGGGGTTCGAGTCCCCTCGTCGGCTCCGTGGAAGGGCCGGAAGATCCTGGACGCACCGCATCTGCGCAGGCAGGATGTCCGGGTGATCGGGGTGGGCGTCCCCTACATCGGGCGGGCGGACCATCGGGCCACCGTCGCCGCCGCGTTCGCCGAGCCCGGGCACATCGTGCTGGTCTGCGGCGAGGCCGGCGTCGGCAAGTCCTCCCTCGTCGCCGCCGAGCGGGTGGCTGCGGTCACCGAGGTCGTCGAGGGCGCGTGCCTCCAGCTGGCCGGCCAGCCGCTGCCCCTGGCGGCCCTCGAGCAGATCTTCGACGCGCGGGGCGGCTGGCCCGGGAACCCCGACGACGCCGAGCAGTCCGCGGAGGAGCGCCTGCGCGCCATCCGGCGCTGGGCGGACGCGCTGGCGCCGAGCGGATCGGCGACGGCGACGACGCTGGTGATCGACGACCTGCAGTGGGCCGACGAGACCACCTGCGACTTCCTGGTCTACCTGGCGTGCACGGCGCGGCGGCGCGGGCTGAGCCTGGTGCTGACGCTGCGCGACGACGAGAACCCGCAGGTCGCCCGCGTGCAGGAGGCCGTGGCCGAGCTGACCCGGCTCCCCGGCGCGACCTGCATGGAGCTGCAGCGCCTCGACCGCGAGGAGACGCGGCAGCTGGTCGCCGCGCTGACCGGCGACGACGCCGTCGACGCCGACGCCTGGTACGAGCAGACGCAGGGCCACCCCTATCTGCTCGGCGAGCTGGTCAAGGATCCCGGCTCCCGCCGCGTCACCGACATGCTGCTGTCGCGCGTGCGCCGGCTGGGCCCGGATGCCTCCGCACTCGTCCGCGTGGCCGCGGTCTTCGGTCTGTGGGTGTCCGACGAGCACCTCTTCCGGGCGTCGGACCTGGCGCCGGAGCGCTACGGGGCGGCCGTCCGCGAGGCCGTGGACGCCGGGGTGCTCGTCGTCCAGGACACCGACTACGCGTTCCGGCACAGCCTCATGTGCGAGGCGGTGCTCGGCCAGCTGCTCCCGTTCGAGCGGCGTGACCTGCACGGGCGGGCCGCCCGGTCGCTCGCCGAGGACCGGTCGGACGACGTGGTGACGGCGGCGGCGGTGAGCGTCCACTGGGAGGCTGCCGGGTCGAGCGGGCAGGCCGCGGAGTGGAGCCTCCGCGCGGCCCGTGCCACCCGGCGGCTCAACGCGTACGCGGAGTCCTGGTCGCACTACCGGCGCACCCTGCAGTTCGGGCACCCGGCAGGAGCCGCGGACGGCGACCTGGACCTGGCCCTCGAGGCGGCAGGCGCCGCGCGGCTGGCGGGGGACCCGTCGGCCGCCGTCGTCATCCTGGAGCGCGCCCTGCAGGAGCCCGGCATCCCGGCTCCCGACCGGGTCAGCGCCCTCGAGCGGCTGGGCTGCTTCCTGTGGGAGGCGGGCCAGACGGGCCGGAGCCGGGCCGCCTACGCGGAGGCCGCCTCGGCGCTGGACCCGGAGGTGACCGCCTGCCACGCGCAGGTGTGGGGAGCGCAGGCGCGCGCGGCCTTCATCATGGCCGAGTTCGACGACGCCGTCCGGTACGCCGAGCGGTCGGTCGCCGCCGCCCGGGCGCACGGCACCACCGCGGTGCTCGCCGACGCGCTGACCACGCGGGGCGCGGCCGCCGCCTTCACCGGTGACGCCGCCGGCCTCGACGTGCTGCGGGAGGGCGTGCGGCTCGCGCGCGACGTCGAGGACCGCACGGTGCTCTGCCGGAGCTACGCCAACCTGATGATCGCCTACGAGTACTCGGGCATGCCGGCGGAGGCGTGCGCCGCCGCGCTGGAAGGGCTCGGCCTGCTGCCGGAGTACGGGCTCGAGCTCGCGGTCGGCGCGGCGCTGGCGTGCAACGCCGCCAACCTGCTGCGCCGGCGCGGCCAGTACCGGCGCTGCGAGGAGGTGCTGGCGGAACTGCTCGACGGCCGGGTGACCCAGGGGCAGGGGCTGCACCTGCACCTCGAGCGCGCAGAGCTCCGCCTGGCCATGGGGAACACGGCCGGGGCGCGCGCGAGCCTCGAGGCGGCCGACGCCCTGCGCGACGTCGACGAACCGACCGTCGTCGCGGCCATCGCCACCGTCACCGCGGCGCTGCTCGCCCAGGAGGGCGACCGGGCCGGCTGCCATCGGACCGTCGTCGAGGCCCTGGAGCGGCTGGCGCACACGCAGGACAAGGCGTTCCGCACCGAGCTGCTGGTCATCGGCTGCCGCAACGAGGCCGATCGGCAGGGGCCGGTCCCGGGTCGCGGCGACGCCGCGGCCGAGACTCGGATGCAGTGGCTGGCCGCGCAGCTCGACCTCGTCGCGCCGACGACCGACGACGACCCGGGTCACGCCGCCGACCACCGCACCGCCCGGGACGAGCTGGCGAGGGCCCGCGGCGAGGCCACCGCGGAGGGCTGGGCGGCTGCCGTGGGCCTGTGGCGGTCGGTGGACCGCCCCCTGGAGGAGGCGTACGGCCTGTTCCGCCAGGCCGAGTGCCACCTGGCGGAGAAGCGGCGCGACCGTGCGTCCGCTGCGGCGTCGGCAGCGCGCGAGATCGCCCAGCGGCTGGGTGCCGCACCGCTGGCCGCCGAGATCGACGCGCTGCTCGCCCGCGCGCGGTTGAGCCCGGCGCCCGCCCCGCGCCCGGCGGCCGAGGACCGGCCCTACGGACTCACGGAACGGGAGTACGAGGTCCTGGCGCTGCTGGGCACCGGCGCGACCAACCGGCAGATCGCCCGTGGCCTGTTCATCAGCGAGCGCACGGTCGGCGTCCACGTGTCACGCGTCCTGCACAAGCTCCAGGTCAGCAACCGTGGACAAGCAGCCGTCCTGGCGGCCAAGGTTGCGCCGAAGCCCCCGGTCGCACTCGTGGAAGGCCCCTGATGTCCCCTGTCAAGTTCTCGCTGTTCAACCGCGACGACGACGAGGAGGAGACGGTCGAGATCGACGACCAGCTCGCGGACGATCTGCGCCAGGTGGTCGCGGACACCCCCGACCTCACCCTCGAGGGCGCGCTGCGCGAGGGCCTCCAGCACGTCGTCGCCAAGCGTCGGCCGGGCGGCGGCCAGCAGTAGCGCTCAGCGCAGGCTCGGCTCCAGCTGCGCCCGCAGCGCCTTGACCGCACGGCCCCGCAGCGGGCCGAGGCTGCCCCGCGGGATGCCCAGCTCCTGGCTGAGCGCGTCGTAGGACTCCGGCTCCCGCAGCAGCGCCTCCACGATCCGGCGCTGGGTGTCCGGCAGCGTCTGCACGGCCCGGTCGAGGGCGGCGCGGAGCTCCTGCTCCATGAGGGCCGCCGCCATGTCCGGGTCGTGCGGGGCGACCTGGTCGGCCACGTCCTCGCTCGGCACCGCGCGCTGCTGCGCCCGCAGGATCGCCAGCGCCTCGCGCCGGGCGGTGGTGGACAGCCAGCCCGGCAGGCACTGCGGGTCGTTGATGCGGGCGGCGTTGCGCAGCAGGAGCACCCAGGTGCGCTGCACGGCCTCGTCGACGTCGGAGTCGCTGCGCAGCACCACGCGGGCAGCGGACCGCAGCAGGCCCTCGTAGCGCCGGACCGTCGTCTGCCACGTCGCGTCGTCGCCGGCCGTGAGGGCGTCCAGGTGCCCGCGGTCCACGACGGGGACGTCGGCCCGGTCGGCGCGCCGCGGCGCGGGGATCACCGGGGCGGGGGCGAGAGCGACAGCGGTCATCGGGGGGCTCCTTCGAGGTCGTCCTGGAACGACTCGAAGACTTCTGCGATCACGCGCCCG
>DASQTE010000499.1:0-3790 GCA_035642035.1 Blastococcus sp. | reverse complement strand
GGGGTCACGCGTGTGGGTGTTCCCCTGCATTGGGGATGGGCGCACCGGGAATCCCTTCCGCACCATGTCCACCTAGGCGCCGGGAGGGTAGATCGTGCTGGAACCCCCGCGTCCGGTCCTGGCTGGGCGCCGTCGCAGGTTCGTGCTGGTCGGCCCGGCGTTCGTGGCCGCGATCGCCTACGTCGACCCGGGCAACTTCGCCACGAACTTCACCGCCGGCGCCGAGTACGGCTACCTGCTGCTCTGGGTGATCGTCCTGGCCAACGGCATGGCGATGTTCGTGCAGAGCCTGTCGGCCAAGCTCGGGCTGGCCAGCGGGAGGTCTCTGCCGGAGAACTGCCGGGACCAGTACCGCCGTCCGGTGGTCCTGGGGCTCTGGGTGCAGGCCGAGGTCGTGGCGATGGCGACCGACCTCGCCGAGATCGTCGGCGGCGCGATCGCGCTGAACCTGCTCTTCGGCACGAACCTGTTCGTCGGCGGGCTGATCACCGGCGGGTGGGCCTTCCTGCTGCTCGCCCTCCAGAGCCCGGGAGGCCGGCACTACATCCAGGCGGTGACCGCCTACTTCGGCATCGTCGCGATCGCGTTCCTGCTGCTCGTCCTGGGCGCGAACATCGACGGGTCCGAGGCCGCCGCCGGTCTGGTGCCCCGCTTCGACGACGCGGGCAGCCTCTCCCTGGCGGCGGCGATCCTCGGCGCCACGGTCATGCCCCACGCCATCTACCTGCACTCGGCACTGGTGACGGAGACGACCGACGCCGTCACCCTCCCGCAGAAGCGGAGGGAGCTGCGGACGCAGCGGAGGGACGTGACGACGGCGATGGGCCTGGCCGGGCTGGTGAACGTCGCGATGCTGCTGGTCGCGGCCGCCCTGTTCGCCGGCTCGGAGCTCGGGGACAACGCGATCGAGGGCGCCTACGAGGGGTTCGGGGTCCTCAGCACGGCCGCGCTCCTGTTCGCCCTGGCCCTCCTCGCGTCGGGCTTCGCCTCGTCCAGCGTCGGGACCTATGCCGGCCAGGTGATCATGGCCGGTTTCCTGCAGCGCGGGATCCCGCTCTTCCTCCGCCGGGCGCTCACCATGATCCCTGCGTTGGCGGTCCTGGCACTCGGGCTCGAGCCGGTCCAGGCGCTGGTGGTGTCGCAGATCGTGCTGTCGTTCGGGATCCCGTTCGCGCTGGTGCCGTTGCTGCTGCTGACGCGGCGCCCGGACGTCATGGGCGAACTGGTCAACCGGCGGCGCACCACGGTGGTTGCCACCCTCGTCACCGGGGTGATAGTGACCCTGAACGTGGTGCTGGTCCTCATACTGCTCCTCTGAGCGTGGACACAGCACCGCTGCCGGTGCGCAACCGGAACCGGGAGGGCTCGATGCATCTGGCCCGACACGAGCAGGCGCCCGCGCGCCGTGTCCCGGGATGAACCCTGCTCCTGGGCTGGCCCCCTCCCCGCGTCGCCTCATCGGTGCACGGCTCGGCAGGGGCGGCGAACGGATCCCGCTGAGCCGGGATCTGCTCACGTTCGTGGCCGTCGCAATGCTGGCACTGCTGGTCACCGCCGCGGGGACGGTGTGGATGAGCGAGCGGATCGCGCGCGAGCGCGTCCTGGACGGGGCCGAGCAGGCGGCCCAACGGCTGGCACGGCTGTCGGTGGCGCCGCTGCTGGCCGAGGAGCTGGCCGACGGGCAGCAGGGGTTCGAGGAACTGGACGAGCTCTTCCAGGCGCGGATGACCGACGGGTCGCTGATCCGGGCCGTCGTCTGGCGTCCGTCCGGCGAGGTGGTCTACATCAGCGACCCGGCGCTGCAGGAGGTGCGGTCGACGCCCTCCGAGCAGGTGCTGGCGGCCGTCGGCGGCGAGACGGTCTCGGACTTCGGTGACACCTTCGACACCGACGGCGACGACCCGGCGGAGGCTCTGCTCGAGGTCTACACGCCCCTCCAGGCCAACGGCGAGCGGCTGGCCCTCGAGACGTACGTCCCCCACGAGAGCCTGGCCGCGCAGGCCTCGGCGGTGCGCGCCGACCTTCTCCCGATCGCCATCGGGGCGCTGGTGGCCCTGCAGGCGGTGCAGATCCCGATCGCCGTGTCCCTGGCGCGGCGCGCGAACCGCCGGGCCGCCGAGCGGGCTGCGCTGATCGAGCGCGAGGTGTCGGCCTCCGACCGGGAGCGTCGGGCGATCGCCGACGACCTGCACGACGGGCCCGTGCACGAGCTCGCCGGTGTCAGCTACGCGTTGTCCGCACTGAAGGGCAGCCTGCCCCCCGAACGGCATGCCCTGGCCGATCGCCTGGTGGGCACCGTCCGGCACGCGGTCCAGGCGCTGCGCAAGCTCATGATCGACATCTACCCGCCCGACCTCCGGGGACCCGGCCTGGGCCTGGCCATAGCCGAACTGCTGGAGCCGGTGAGGGCAGAGGGCATCGAGGTCGTCCTGGATGCCCGCCCGATGCCGGAGATGAAGGCGGACACCGCCGCCGCCCTCTACCGCACCGCCAAGGAGGCCTTGGCCAACGTCGTCCACCACTCGAAAGCCGGGCACGTCCGGATCACGCTCGAGGAGACCAGGTGGCGCGGCGCGCCGGCGGTGAGCCTCGAGGTCTGTGACGACGGCGTGGGCTTCCCCGACGAGTGGACCGACAGGCGGCAGGAGGGCCACCTCGGCCTGTCCTTCCTCCGCGACCGCGTCGTCGACGTCGGCGGCACGGTGGAGCTCGGCAACCGCGACGAGGGCGGGGCGGTCCTGACCGCCGTCGTCCCCCTGCAGGACGACGCCTGACCCGTCGGTCCACCGAGCCGGTCACCGCCGGGCGCGTTCCTCCAGCGTGCGCACGCCGCGCCGGTGCAGCGCGAGGCCGACGACGACCAGCAGCACGCCGGAGGCGAGGAAGCCCAGGTCCCAGCTCAGCGGGGCGCCGAGGTCGTCCCGGACATGGTGCACGCCGAGGATCTGGTGGTCGACCAGCCCCTCGACCAGGTTGAAGGCGCCCCAGCCCGCGAGCACGAGGCCGAAGTGGAAGCTCCAGCTCGGCGCGATCCGTCCCTGACGCCAGGCGACGAGCGCGGTGACCATCCCGGCGAAGGCCGCGCCCCACGTGGCGAGGTGGAAGAAGCCGTCCGCCACCGTGTTGGCCTCCAGGCCGGCCAGCGTGCCCGGGTCGCGGCCGTCCACCGAGCTGACCATGTGGTGCCACTGCAGGATCTGGTGCAGCACGATGCCGTCGACGAAGCCGCCGAATCCGAGCCCGTAGAGCAGGCCCGCCGCCCGCGAGGGCAGCCGCTCCCCCGTCGTCCGCAGCTGCGCCGTCGTCATGGGCGCCGGACTACCCCGGCGCCGGCCGGAGCACCCGCCCTGCCGTCGTCGCCGCGGTGTCGCCTTCCTGTACGACCCCATCTGTGTTGGGGATAACGGTCGTGCACCGGGCTGGGAGGCGCCTGCCCCGGCCCCGCACCCCCAGTACTAGGGGTCCGTCGACCCCGTACACGTGTCTGCCCGTCACCGGCCGGTGGCGGCGACGCTGCTCCCGACGCGGGCCGGCCGGTCCGCACCAAGCCGGGGGGCAATGACTGTGACGCAGGACCAGGAGATCTCGGGCGGCTGCCCGTTCAGCGGGGGCGCGGGGGGCGCAGCGGCGCATGGGGTGGCCCGGCGCGGCTTCCTCACCGGGGCCATGACCACGGCGATGGCCGCGGCGATGGTGCCGGCCGCCGGCTGGCTCGGGGGCACGGCGCGGGCCGAGGAGGTGCCGCCGACGACCGACCCCACCACGGCGCCGGCGCCCACCGACGCATCCG
>DASQTE010000498.1:0-2786 GCA_035642035.1 Blastococcus sp. | reverse complement strand
GCGAGCGTGCCCGAGCTCCGCTTCGCGGTTCCCGCGGGCCCGGACGACCCGGCCGCACCCATCACCGACCCCACGCCTGGAGGCTGACCCCGTGATCCCGATCCTCGGACTCGCGGCCGGCGTCCTCCTCGGCCTCTTCTTCGACCCCACCGTGCCGGTCTGGCTGCAGCCGTACCTGCCGATCGCCGTGGTCGCCGCCCTGGACGCCGTCTTCGGGGGGTTCCGGGCCCGGCTGGACGGCATCTTCGACGCGAAGGTCTTCGTCATCTCCTTCGTGTCCAACGTCGTCGTCGCCGCGCTGATCGTCTTCCTGGGCGACCAGCTCGGCGTCGGTGCCCAGCTCTCGACGGCGGTCGTGGTCGTCCTCGGCATCCGCATCTTCGGCAACGCCGCGGCCATCCGTCGGCATGTGTTCCGCGCATGACCGGCGACCAGCGGCCCGGGCAGGGCCCCGACCCGGCCGAGGACGACGTGGTGCCCCACCCGTCCGGCCCGGGCCCGCACGAGGACCGGCCGGAGGACGCCGTCGAGGCGCCGGCCGACGGGGACGCGCCGGCGACCGCCGTCGACGAGCCCGGCGACGACGGGACCCCGGAGCCCGGGCAGCCGGTGGAGGAGCCGGTCGAGGAGGCCGCCGCGCCGGCCGCGGGGGAGAAGTCGGCACGGCGCCGGTCGCGCGATCCGCTGGCCGCGGCGCTGATCGGCGTCCTCACGCTGCTGCTCGGTTTCGCCTTCGCCGTGCAGGTGCGCGCCGTCGGCGAGGACCAGCAGTACGCCGGCGCCCGCGAGGAGGACCTCGTCCGCATCCTCGACGACCTCAACGCCCGCGAGGAGCGCCTCCGGGACCAGATCGCCGACCAGCGCAACGCCCTCCAGGACCTCACCAGCTCCGACAGCCAGTCGGCGACGGCGCTCGAGGAGGCCCGGGCGCGCGCCGAGGCGATCGGCATCCTCAACGGGACCATCGCCGCCCAGGGCCCGGGCCTGGTGATCACCATCCGCGACCCGGACGAGGCGGTGCGGGTGAGCGACGTCCTCGACGCGATCCAGGAGCTGCGCGGCGCCGGGGCGGAGACGATGCAGATCGACGGCGTCCGCGTCGGCGTCTCGACGGCGATCACCGGGACCCCGGGGGAGCTGATGGTCGACGGCCGGCCGATCACCGCGCCCTACGAGTTCGTCGTCATCGGGGAGCCGGAGAGCATGCAGACCGCCCTGAACATCCCCGGGGGAGTGGTGCAGGATCTGACCCGGCAGGGCGCGTCGGTCGACATCGCGCCGTCCGAGCAGGTCGTGGTGGACGCGTTGCGACCGCTCGACACGCCTCAATACGCTTCGCCCGACAGCGACTGACGAAGGACCTCCCTCGTCCCGCACCGCCCGACCACAGCTCAGGAGACGATCGCCCGCATGGCCACGCCTGACGACCGCCGCTACACCGACCAGCACGAGTGGGCGCTGGTGCAGGGCACCGACGGCACGGCGACCGTCGTCCGCGTCGGGATCACCGACCACGCCCAGGACGCGCTCGGCGACATCGTCTTCGTCCAGCTGCCCGAGGTGGGCGACGAGGTCGGCCCGGGGACGCCGATCGGCGAGGTCGAGTCGACGAAGTCGGTGTCGGACGTCTACGCGCCGGTGCCCGGCGTCGTGGCCGCCGTCAACGAGGCGCTGGCCGACGCGCCGGAGACCATCAACGCCGACCCCTACGGGGCCGGCTGGCTGGTCGAGATCAGCGTTCCGGGGGACGGCGGCGACCCGGTCGGCGCCCTGCTGGACGCCGACGCCTACCAGGCGCTGGTCGACGGGTCCTGACGGCCCGCCGCCCGACCCGGCGGCGCAGCGATCACTATGATCGCGTCAGGTCACCGCTCCACCGGGTGACCAGCACTGGGACCTCGGTTCCGCACCCTGAACGTCCGGTTGACCCTCGGGCCGACCGGCTGGTTCCATGACCAACGGTCCGCCGCCTCCGCGGCGGCCGACCCACGGCGGGCCGTCCGGCCGGTCGTCCGCCGGCCGCTCGCGGCCCGTTACGAGGCCCGCGGCGGGGCCCCTCGCACAGGAGGAGACAGACGTGCACTGCACTCGATGTGGCCACGAGAACCCCGAGGGCAGTCGCTTCTGCGCGCAGTGCGGCTCGGCGCTCTCCCAGGAGCGGGTCGGTGAGTCGACCAGCGTCATCCCGAAGGTGGGCGGCGAGGACACCAGCGACCAGCCCGAGGTGACCGAGGCGGCGGCCGACGCGCACGCGGGCGCCGTGGAGTCCCTCCCGGCCGGCTCGGCCTTGCTGGTGGTCAAGCGCGGCCCCAACGCCGGCAGCCGCTTCCTGCTCGACCAGGACGTCACCACGGCGGGCCGGCACCCCGACAGCGACATCTTCCTCGACGACGTCACCGTCAGCCGTCGGCACGTGGAGTTCCACCGCGAGGGCGGCGGCTTCTCCGTGCACGACGTCGGCAGCCTCAACGGCACCTACGTCAACCGCGAGCCGGTCGACGTCGCCACCCTCGCTGGCGGCGACGAGGTGCAGATCGGCAAGTTCCGGCTCGTCTACCTGACCGGTCCGCGCACCGGCGAGCCGGCCGCTCGCTAGTGCCGGTGCCCGAGCGTGAACGCGCGCTCGGGGACGCCGCCGATCAGCGCACGCCTCGCCTGACCATCGGCGAGGTGCTGGCTGTTCTTCGCGACGACTTCCCCGACGTGACGATCAGCAAGATCCGGTACCTCGAGTCCGAGGACCTGGTCCACCCGCAGCGCACGCCGTCGGGGTACCGGAAGTTCTC
>DASQTE010000497.1:0-3625 GCA_035642035.1 Blastococcus sp. | reverse complement strand
TTCCTGTCCGACAACCGGGCCGACCTGCCGGGTGTCGCCGTCCCGACGCTCGTCCTGCAGTGCAGCGAGGACGTCATCGCCCCCGAGGTCGTCGGGCGGTACGTGCACGCGCAGGTCCCCGGCAGCCGGTTCACCATGCTGAAGGCGACCGGGCACGTGCCGCACCTGAGCGCGCCCGAGGAGACGACGGCCGCCATCCGCGCGTTCCTGACGGGGTGAGCGCGACGGACCCGATCGGCAACCCGGGTCAGGACCCGCGCGCGCAGCTGGGCCGGCTGCTGGAGGAGGACCCGGCCGACCTCTACGAGAACGCGCCGATGGGGTACCTCTCCACGCTGCCCGACGGGCGGATCGTCAAGGTCAACCGCACGTTCTGCGCGTGGACGGGGCGGCAGCCCGACCAGCTGATCGGCACCCGGTTCCAGGAACTGCTCAGCGTCGGCGGCCGGGTGTTCCACGAGACCCACCTGGCGCCGCTGCTGCGCATGCAGGGGGCGGTGCGCGAGATCGCGCTGGACGTCGTCCGCGTGGACGGCTCGCTGCTGCCGTGCCTGCTCAACGCCGTCGAGGTGCGCGACGAGGCGGGTGCCCCGCTCCTGGTCCGCGCGACCCTGTTCGAGGCGACGGCGCGACGGCGGTACGAGCGCGAGCTGCTGGCGGCCCAGCGCACGGCCCAGGAGTCGGACGCGCGGTCGCGGTTGCTGCAGGAGGTGGTCTCCGACCTCGCGGCGGCCCTCACGGTCGCCGACGTGGCGACCGTGATCGTGGAGCGCAGCCGCGCGGCGATCGGTGCGCAGGGTGCGGCCCTGCTGCTGGTGGACGCCGCGGATCCCGAGGCGGTCCCGACCCTGTCGCCCGCGCGCTCGGAGGGGCTGCCCGACGCCCTGCTGGAGGCGCTGCACGAGGCCGCCGCCGGCCAGCTGACCCTCGAGCTGGCTCAGGGTGTGCGGACGGTCCCGCTCGACGAGCGGTTGCGCACCGGCCAGCCGGCGGTGGCCGCGGCGATGGACGAGGGGGGGCTCGCCGCCCTCGTGACCGTGCCGGTCTCGGCCGACAGCCGGCGGCTCGGCGCCATCGTGCTGGGCATCGGGCGCAGCAGCGATCTGATCAGCCTCGACGAGCCCGGGCAGGCGCCGGACACGTCGCCGGCGGACGTCGACCTGCTGTTCACCCTTGGCCGGCAGGCGGGCCAGGCCCTCGAGCGCGCCCGGCTGCACGAGGAGACGAAGCGGCAGGCCGAACGGGCGGCCTTCCTGCTCGAGGCGGCCAAGCTCCTCGCCGGTGCCGCCGACGTGCGCGACACCGTCGACCGCCTGGCGGACCTCGCCGTCGAGCGGCTGGCCGATCTCTGCGTCATCGACCTCGTCGGCGAGGAGGGGTTCGTCCGCTCGGCCGCGCGGCACCGGGACCCGGGGATGCAGCACCTGGCCGACGCGGTGGGCGAGCGGCCGCTGACCAGCCGACGCGACACCCACCCCGGGGTGCGGGCCCTCCGCGAGGGGCGGACCCAGTGGGTGCGCTCGATGGGCCCGGGCTACCTCGCGACGATCGCCGCCGACGACGACCACGCCGGCGTGGGCGAGCAGATGGACCTCGCGGCCGTCGTCGCCGTGCCGCTGATCGCCGACGGCCGGCGCCTCGGCGTCGTGACCCTGTGCGCCGACCGCTCCCGGGGCGCGTTCACCGCGGCCGACGTGGAGGTCGCCGAGCAGCTCGGCCTGCAGGTGGCCCTCGTCGTCGCCAAGGCCCAGCGCTACGAGCTCGACGTCCGGACGTCGCACACACTGCAGGCCAACCTGCTGCCCCCCGATCCGCCGGAGCTGCCCGGCCTGTCGACGGCGGTGCGCTACCTGGCCGCGACGTACGGCGTGGAGGTGGGCGGCGACTTCTACGACGTCGTCCAACTGCCCGGCGACCAGGTGGCGATGGCGGTCGGCGACGTGGTCGGCCACGACATCACCGCGGCCGCCACGATGGGACAGCTCAACTCCGTGTACCGGGCGCTGCTGGTCGACCGGCCGACTCCGAGCGCGGTCATCGACCGGCTGCAGGCGAGCTGGTCGCTGCTGGGTCTGCAACGGATGGCCACTGCGCTGTTCGCGACGCTCGACCCCTCGACCGGTCAGCTGCGGATCGCGTCGGCCGGCCACCTCCCGCCGCTGCTGATCACCCCGGGGCACGCCGAGTTCCTGCCGGTGACGCCGAGCCGGATGCTCGGAGCGCCCCAGGCCCCCGCTCCGGCGGTGGAGTGGGCCGGCGTGCTGCCGGTCGGCGCCACGCTCGTGCTGTTCACCGACGGTCTCGTCGAGAGCCGGTCGGCCGACATCGACCGGGGGCTGGCCCACCTGATCGCCGCCGCCGTGGATGCGCGCACCTCCGACCCCGACGAGCTCTGCGACCGGCTGCTGGCCGATCTCACCGGCGCACACCGTGCCGACGACATCGCGCTCCTCGCACTGACCCGCCTGCCCTGACGCGGAGCTCTTCCGCCAGGACGCCCGCGGGGTGACCATGGCGGTGGACCCCTGCGCTGGAGGCAGCGATGGACCCTTCCCTCAACCCCGTGGCGACGGCGATCGACGGAGCCACCGGTGACTGGTCGATGTCCGGTGACGCCATGCGCTGGTCGCCGGAGCTGGCCGACAAGGAGGTCTCGATCGGCGAGCTGCGCGGGCTCGACGTCGCGGCGGGCCTCGGTGCCGGCCTGGGGCTGGACATGACCGGCGTGCGGCGGCTGGTCTCCGGCGCGCTGACCTCCCTCGGCGCGGTGGCCACCGACGTCGTCAGCGAGTTGCGGCAGCTCACCCGCGGCGGGCCCGAGGAGGAGGACGCGGAGCCCTGAGCCCTGGCGGCGGCCCGCCCGAGTGCGCACTTGTGGTCGGCGACACGCGCCGACACGCCGTCCCGGGCGACCGGAAGTGCGCACTCGCCGCCTTCCCTGCCCGGGAGCCGACCTCCCGCCGGGCGGCACTGCGCGGGCAACGGGTACAACCGACCCACATCGATGTGGGGAGTCGCATGAGCAGCAACTCGTTGACGCTGGCGCCCGCGCCACGGTCGGAGGCGGCCGAGCAGGTCCGGGCGGAGGTCCGCGAGTTCCTCGCCGCCGAGCTGGCCGACGGCACGTTCAGCACGCACGTCGACACCTGGCTGTCCGGCGTCGACCCGGCCTTCTCCAAGAAGCTGGGCGAGCGCGGCTGGCTCGGGATGACCTGGCCCAAGGAGTACGGCGGCCACGAGCGGTCGGCGATGGAGCGCTACGCCGTCACCGAGGAGCTGCTCGCCGCCGGTGCACCGGTCGCGGCGCACTGGATCGCCGACCGGCAGTCGGGACCCAACCTGCTCAGCTACGGCACGGAGAAGCAGCGCCGGGAGATCCTGCCGCGCATCGCCGCGGGGGAGTGCTTCTTCGTCATCGGGATGAGCGAGCCCGACTCCGGCTCCGACCTCGCCTCGATCCGGACCAAGGCGACGCGCAACGGGACCGGCGACTGGGTCGTCAACGGCGCCAAGGTCTGGACGTCGAACGCGCACACCTCCCACTACGGGATCGTGCTGGTGCGCACCTCGCCGTCGGACCCCGCCCATCGGCACGCCGGCATGTCGCAGCTGCTGATCGACCTGT
>DASQTE010000496.1:0-11101 GCA_035642035.1 Blastococcus sp. | reverse complement strand
CGCCGGCACGCGGGCCTCTTCTCCTGGGACCGCACCGCCGACGCCCTCGTCGCCGCGTACACCTCGGCCGCCGAGGAGCTGGGCCGGGCGCCCCGTCCGCTGCTGCCCCGCACCATCGGCCCGCTCCGCGCCCTCCCCGGTGTGCAGGTGGCGCGGTGAGCAGCCCTGCGCCTGGGAGCCGGAGCACGGCCGAGCTCGACGCCGTCATCGAGGAGAGCCTGCGCGAGAGCGACCTCGTCCACGAGCACCCGGCACCGGGCAGGTGGCTGGTCGACCTGCCGGGGACGAAGAAGCTGAAGACGGTCTGCGGCCTCATCGTCGGCGAGCACGCGCTCCGGGTGGAGGCCTTCGTCTGCCGGCAGCCGGACGAGAACCGCGAGCAGCTGTGGACGTTCCTGCTGCAGCACAACGCCCGGATGTACGGCGTCGCCTACTCCGTCGACAGCGTCGGCGACGTCTACCTGACCGGCCGGCTCCCGCACGCCGCCGTCACGCCCGACGAGATCGACCGGATCCTCGGCTCGGTCCTCAGCTACGCCGACGACCACTTCAACGCGATGCTCGAGATCGGCTTCGGCACCTCGATCCGCCGCGAGTGGGACTGGCGGGTCAAGCGCGGCGAGTCGCTGCGCAACCTGGAGGCCTTCGCCGCGTTCGCGGATCCCACGCGCCGGCCTTGACCGCGGCCGACGTCCCGGCGCCCGGCTACGCGCGGCGCTGGTGGGTGCTGGCCACCATGACCGTCTGCCTGCTGGTCGTGATCATGGGGAACACCATCCTCAACGTCGCGCTACCCACGCTGCAGCGCGACCTGGGCGCGACGCAGGCCGAGCTCCAGTGGGCGGTCGACGGCTACATCCTCGTGTTCGCCGGCCTGCTCTTCACCTGGGGCGTGATCGGTGACCGGATCGGCCGCCGCAAGGTCCTGCTCATCGGGCTCTCCGTCTTCGCGCTCGGCTCGGTGCTCGCCGCGTTCAGCGACAGCCCGGTCGAGCTGATCGCCTACCGTGCCCTGATGGGCGTCGGCGGCGCGGCCGTCCAGCCCACGACCCTCGCCGTCATCACGAACGTCTTCCCGCCACGCGAGCGCGGCCGCGCCATCGGCATCTGGGCCGGCACGGCCGGCATCGCCGTCGCCGGGGGGCCGCTGGCCGGCGGGGCGGTCCTCGAGCACTTCTGGTGGGGCTCGGTCTTCCTCATCGGCGTCCCGGTCGCCCTGCTCGGCATCGTGGCGGTCCTCGCCGTCGTCCCCGAGTCGAAGGACCCCTTCCCCGGGCGGCTCGACATCCCCGGTGTCCTGCTGTCGATCGTCGCCCTGGCGAGCCTCGTCTACGGGCTCATCCACGGGGGCAGCGGCGCCGGCTGGACGACCCCCGGCGTCCTGGTGCCGCTGATCGGCGGGCTGCTGCTGCTGGCGCTGTTCGTCTGGCTGCAGCGCCGCTCGACCCACCCCGCGCTGGACGTCTCCCTCTTCCGCAACCCGGCCTTCTCGGCCGCGGCGGCCGCCCTCGGGCTGAACTTCTTCGCGCTCCTGGGCGCGACCTTCTACCTCGTCTACTACCTGCAGGGCGTCCGCGGCTACACGCCGCTGCAGAGCGGTGCCGCGCTGATCCCCGTCGCGCTGGGCATGGCGATCATGGCGCCCCGCAGCTCGGGTCTGGCCGAACGGCACGGCGCCAAGGCGGTCTGCGCGGCGGGGTTCCTGCTGATCGCGTCGTCGTTCGTCGGCATCCAGCTGCTGGATCTCACCAGTCCGGTCTGGCTGCTGCTGGTCGTGCTCTCGGTGCAGGGGCTCGGCATGGGCGCGGTCATGGCCCCCGCCACCGAGTCGATCATGTCGGTGGTACCGCGGGAGAAGGCCGGCGCCGGCGCGGCCGTCAACAACTCCGTGCGCCAGGTCGGCGGGGCCCTGGGCGTCGCCATCCTCGGGTCCGTCCTCGCCGCCTCGTACTCCGCCCACCTCGGCAGCGCGGCCGAGGCCCTCCCCGCCGACGTCCGCTCGGAGGCCAGCCAGTCGATCGTCGCGACCCTGGAGGCCGTGCGCAGCGTCCAGGTCGACGGGGACGCCGACGCCGCCCGGGCCGCCGCCGGCATCGTCGAGCCGGCCCGCGAGGCGTTCGTGTCCGCCATGCACGTGACCGCGGTGTTCACCGCGATCGCCGCGCTCGTGGCGGCCGCCGTCGTCCTGATCTGGTTGCCGGGCAGGCGACGGCCCGCGGCACCGCTCACCGACTGAGGCGTGTCCCCGCTCACGGAGTGACTCCGACCTGGAACTCAGACGGGAGCCCTCCGTGCACGACGACCACCGCACCGCCGTCCGGGGACGGCGGGACCCCTTCGCGCCGCTGCTGGAGAACCGCTCGCCGCCCTCTTCCGCCGGCACGTCCTCGACGGCGCGGCGACCCACGCCGTCCCACGGACGGCGCCCCGCTCCCCGGTGACCCGGTACTCCGACGGACGGGAGCGGATCAACCTCGGCACCGGCAACTACATCGGCCTGGCCGGCGACCCGCGGGTGATCGAGGCGGCCGCCGCCGCCCTGGCGCAGTACGGCACCAGCACCGCCGGCAGCCGCGTCCTCAACGGGACGACAGGCCTGCACCTCGCGCTCGAGGAGGAGTTGGCCGACCACTACGGCATGGAGGCGGCGGTCCTCACCTCCTCCGGCGTCAACGCCAACGTCGCGCTGCTCTCGACTGTCTGCGGACCCGAGGACGTGCTGCTCGTCGACGGCCGCGTGCACGCCAGCCTGCACGCGGCCGCCGCGGCCAGCCGGGGCACGGCCCTGCGCTGGCGGCACAACGACCTGCACAGCCTGGTCGGACGGCTGGAGTCGATCGACCCGCGCGCGGGCGCGGTGGTGGTCGTCGACGGCGTCTACTCCATGACCGGCGAGGTCGCCCCGCTCGCCGACATCACTGAGCTGTGCGCCCGCCACGGCGCCGCCTGGTCGTCGACGAGGCGCACGGCCTCGGCGTCCTCGGCAAGACCGGCCGGGGTGCGGCCGAGCAGCTCGGCGTGCTCTCCCGCGTCGACGCGGTGACCGTGGCGCTGAGCAAGTCGCTGGCCAGCGTCGGCGGGGCGATCATGACGTCCCAGGACGCCGCCGACGGCATCCGCGCCTCGGCCATGCCCTACGTCTTCAGCGCCGGGAACGACCCCGCCTCGGTGGCGGCGGCGCTCGCCGCGCTGCGGATCCTGCGCAGCGAGCCGGAGCGGGTGGCGCGGCTCCAGGACAACTGCGGGCTGCTGCGCCGCGTCCTCACCGAGCACGGCGCGACCCCGATCACGGCGAGGGGGCGGTCATCGCCGTCCCGACCGGGCAGGACGAGCTCACGCAGACCGCCTGGCGTCTGGCGTTCGAGGCCTGCGTCTACACGAACGCCGTCGCCTACCCGGCCGTGCCGCGCGGCCGGGGCGTGCTGCGGCTGACGCTGATGGCCACCCACACCGCGGAGCAGCTGCTCCGGGCCGGCGAGATCACGCCGAGGCCGTCGCCACCGCCCGCACCGTGGTGCCCGCCCGCCCTGACCGGCATGCGCGCCCCGCCGCGGTTAGCGTGGTCGGGGATGGCGGACAGCAGACCCGCACCGGAGCGCCGCGCCCGCGCGCTCATGGGCGTCGTGGCCGCCTCCGCGCTGGCCTATCCGCTCCTCGTCAGCGCCGTCCAGCTGGTCGTCGCGCAGCTGTTCGTCGTCGACGTCGCCGCCGTCGTGCTCTGGCTGGCCGTCGGCGTGGTGTGCAGCGTGGCGCTCGTGGCCGCCGTCCGGTGGGGCGCCACGCGGCCGATCCTGAGCCCGTGGCTGCTGCTCGGCCTGGCACCGCCGGTGCTGTTCGAGCTCTGGCTCGTCTGGCCCCGACTCGCGGCCTGATCGCGGTCCGGCAGGATGAACCTCGTGACCCAGTCGCCGCCGCCCATCCGCCCCGGAACCCTCGTGCTGCTCCGCCACGGCGAGAGCGAGTGGAACAAGGCCAACCTCTTCACCGGCTGGGTCGACGTGCCGCTGTCGGAGAAGGGGCGCGAGGAGGCAGCCCGCGGCGGGCAGCTGCTCGCCGAGCAGGGACTGCTGCCCGACGTCCTGCACACCTCGCTGCTCAAGCGGGCGATCAGCACCGCGGAGCTGGCGCTGGCCGAGACCGACCGGCAGTGGATCCCGGTGAAGCGCTCCTGGCGGCTCAACGAGCGCCACTACGGCGCGCTGCAGGGCAAGGACAAGGCCGCCACGCTCGCCGAGTACGGCGAGGAGCAGTTCATGACCTGGCGCCGGTCCTACGACACCCCGCCGCCGCCGATCGAGGCCGGCAGCGAGTACTCCCAGGACGGCGACCCGCGCTACGCGTTCCTGCCGTCCGAGGCCCGCCCGGCGACCGAGTGCCTCAAGGACGTCGTCGTCCGGATGCTGCCCTACTGGTACGACGCCATCGTCCCGGACCTGCGCCTCGGCCAGACCGTCCTGGTGGCCGCGCACGGCAACAGCCTCCGCGCGCTGGTGAAGCACCTCGACGGCATGGGCGACGCCGAGGTCGTGGGCCTGAACATCCCGACGGGGGTGCCCCTGCGCTACGACCTCGACGACGACCTGCGCCCCGTCAAGCCCGGCGGTGAGTACCTCGACCCGGAGGCAGCGGCCGCCGCGATCGAGGCCGTCAAGAACCAGGGAAAGAAATAGCGGGCCTCAGGGCTGCGAAGCCTCGGGGACGTGCCGTTCGCCGGTCACGAGGTAGACGACCCGGCGGGCCACACCGACGGCGTGGTCGCCGAAGCGCTCGTAGTACCGGCCCAGCAGGGTGACGTCGATCGCCGTCTCGACCCCGTGCGGCCAGCTGTCGGACAGCAGTTCGCGGAACAGGTCGCGGTGGATGCGGTCCATCTCGTCGTCGTCGGTCTCCAGCTCGCGCGCCGCCTCGACGTCGCGCTTGGCGATCACCGTCCCGGCCTTCGCCACCAGCATCTCGGCGACGTGCCCGGCCTCGAGGAAGGCGGGGCGCACCTCCTGCGGCACCGCGTGGTCGGGGAAGCGCATGCGCGCCACCTTCGCGATGTGCTCGGCGAGGTCGCCCATCCGCTCGAGGTCGCTGGCGATCCGGGTCGCGACGACGATCGTCCGCAGATCGGTGGCCACCGGCTGCTGGCGCGCCAGGAGCGTGAAGCAGCGCTGGTCGATGCTCTCCCGGGTGGCGTCGATCTGCTCGTCGCCGGCGATGACGAGGTCGGCGAGCGCGACGTCCGCGTCCAGCAGGGCGGTGGTGGCGGTGCTCATCTGCGACCCCACCGTGTTCGCCATCTCGACCAGGCAGCCCCGGATGTCCTCGAGCTCCTCGAAGTAGCTCTCGCGCATGTGTCGTCGTCCTCCCGTTTCAGCGTCACTGCGAGGGTATGACCGGCGAGGGCCCTGTTCGCCGTCGCCCGGTGAACGACTGCCCACGCCCAGGTGAACACTGCCCCGCACGAGCGGGAGAACATCTGCGAAACGGCCGGATCGGCGGTATTCCGACCTAGCATCGGGTCGTGAGTCCACTGGTCGCCCTGGTGGTCGGCCTCGTCCTGGGCGGGGTCGCCACCGCCACGGTCATCCTCCGCTTCCCGCGGGGCCCCGCCGGTCCCGCCATCGACGGCGCCGTCGTCGGCCCGCCCGAGGCGGCCTTCGCGCGCCGGTTGCTCGACCTCATGGACCCCGCCGTCGTCCTGGTGGACGTCGACGACGCCGTGCTGCTGGCCAACCCCTCCGCCCGCGCCCTCGGCATCGTGCGCGGCAGCCGGCTGCTGGTGCCCGACCTCCTCGCCCTGGTCCAGGGCGTGCGCAAGGGTGGCAGCCGGCGGGCCGACGTCCGGCTGCCCGGTGACCTCGCCGGTGCCGGTCCCCGGCTCATGAACGTGCACGGCGTGCGGCTGCACAGCGGAGCCGCCCCGCTGCCCGGCCCGGTCGCCCTCGTGCTGCAGGACGTCACCGAGACGCGGCGCACCGAGGCCGTGCGCCGCGACTTCGTCGCCAACGTCGGGCACGAGCTCAAGACGCCGGTCGGGGCGCTCGCCCTCCTCGCCGAGGCCATCGAGCAGGCGGCCGACGACCCCGAGGCGGTGCAGCGGTTCGCCGGCCGCATCGCGCGCGAGTCCGACCGGCTGGCCCGCCTGGTCCGCGAGCTCATCGACCTCTCCCGGCTCCAGGGCGGCGAGCCGCTGCCCGAGCTGGTGCCGGTCGAGGTGGACGACGTGATCGCCGAGGCCGTCGACCGCACCCGGACGGCTGCCAAGGCCAAGGACCTGCAGATCGCGGTGGGCGGCCACGCCGGGCTCGTCGTCCGCGGGGTGGAGAACCAGCTGGTCACCGCCGTGACCAACCTGCTGGCCAACGCCGTCGCCTACAGCGAGGGGAACAACCGCATCGCCGTCGCGGCCCGCGCGCGCTCGGGGTTCGCCGAGATCGCGGTGACCGACAGCGGCGTCGGCATCCCGCGCAAGGACCGCAACCGGGTGTTCGAGCGCTTCTACCGGGTGGACCAGTCGCGGGCCAGCAGCACCGGCGGGACCGGTCTCGGCCTGGCCATCGTCAAGCACGTCGCGAGCAACCACGGCGGATCGGTGGCCGTGTGGAGCGAGGAGGGGCTCGGCTCCACGTTCACCCTGCGCATCCCGCTCGTGTCCGGGCCGACCAGTCTCGAGCATGCCGATCCCCCAGAGCCCGCTCAGCCCTCCGAGAAGATGGAGATCGAACGTTCATGACCCGAGTACTGGTCGTCGAGGACGAGGAGTCGTTCTCCGACGCGCTCTCCTACATGCTGCGCCGCGAGGGCTACGACGCCGTCGTGGCGGGCACCGGCCCGGAGGCGCTGGCGGAGTTCGACCGGGCGGGGGCCGACATCGTCCTGCTCGACCTCATGCTGCCCGGGTTGTCGGGGACCGAGGTCTGCCGCGCGCTGCGCAGCCGCAGCAACGTCCCGATCATCATGCTGACGGCCAAGGACGGCGAGATCGACAAGGTCGTCGGGCTGGAGCTCGGCGCCGACGACTACGTGACCAAGCCGTACTCGGCCCGCGAGCTCGTCGCGCGCATCCGCGCGGTGCTGCGCCGCCGCGGGGAGGCCGCCGAGGCGCCGTCCGCGGAAGGCGTGCTCGAGGCCGGCCCGGTGCGGATGGATGTCGAGCGGCACGTCGTCGCGGTGGACAACGAGCAGGTCTCCCTCCCGCTCAAGGAGTTCGACCTGCTCGAGTACCTGCTGCGCAACGCCGGGCGCGTCCTGACCCGCGGTCAGTTGATCGACCGGGTGTGGGGCTCGGACTACGTGGGCGACACCAAGACCCTCGACGTCCACGTCAAGCGGCTCCGGGCGAAGATCGAGCCCGACCCGGCCAACCCCAAGTACCTGCTGACCGTCCGCGGCCTGGGCTACAAGCTGGAGGCCTGAGGCCCCCTGCAGGGTCCCGCCGCGAGGCTGCGAGGGGCGGGGGGCAGGGGGGCCTTCCGCTAGCTCCGCAGCTCGTCGATCTTCTGGGACGCCTCGGCCTTGGTGAGGTCTTCGGGGACCTCCTCGTCGGACTGGCGGGCCAGCGTCTCGAGGTAGCTCTTCTGGGCCCCGGTGGCCGGCTCGTCGCCGGTCACCCAGTCGGCCGGGTCCTTCTCCGGCGACGCGGCCGGCTGGGTCGTCGTGTCCGGTGCGCTCGTGTTCGATTCGCTCATGTGTTCGATTCTAGGCCGCGACCGGCACGCGCGCCTCCCGAGCAGGAGCGGCCGAGACGGCGAGCTTCCGGCCGGTCCGGTAGACGTGCGCGCTCCCGCAGGCGGGGCACTCGACGTGCATCGCGATGTGGGTCGGGTGGTTGACGACCGATCGGATCCGCCGGTCGGCGACCAGCTCGTCGGTCCTGGTGACGGGGCAGGTGATCAGCAACATGGCTCTGAGAGTGCGCGCGTCCAAGGCCAGGGACGAGTGGCAGGAGTGACCGCTATCGCATCTTTTCTGCCATGATGGCGGCATGGCTCTCCCGGACCGCCCCCTGGTCGTCAGCGTCGTCGTCGCCGACGGCCTCATCGGCAGCTTCGGCCTCGGTGTGTGCGCCGAGGTCTTCGGCTACGACCGCAGGGACATGGGGCTGCCGGAGTTCGACTTCGGCCTGGTCACGGAGGCGCCGGGGGTGCTGCGCACCGACACCGGCATCCCGATCACCGTCGAGCACGGCCTCGAGCGCCTGGTCCGCTCCGACATCGTCTCGATCACCGCGTGGGAGCTCTTCAGCCGTGTCCCGTCGCCCGCGCTGCTCGACGCGTTCCGCGAGGCGCACGCCCGCGGGGCGACGATCATCAGCCACTGCACCGGCGCCTTCGTCCTGGCTCAGGCCGGCCTGCTGGACGGCAAGCGGGTCACGACGCACTGGAAGTACGCCGGCGAGCTCGCCGCCCGCTTCCCGTCGGTGACCGTCGACCCGTCGGTCCTCTACGTCGACAACGGCCAGGTCATCACCGGCGCGGGGACGGCGGCCGGCGTCGACACCCTGCTGCACCTGGTGCGGCGCGAGTGGGGGGCCGCCGCGGCCAACGCCCTCGCCCGCGAGATGGTCGTCCCGCCGCACCGCGACGGCGGGCAGGCCCAGTTCATCGACGCACCGGTGCCCGCCTGCGAGGACGACCTGCTCGGCGCCGTCCTGGACTGGGCCACCGGCCACCTGGCCGAGGACATCTCCGTCGACGTGCTGGCCCGCCGGGCCCTGATGAGCCCGCGCAGCTTCGCCCGCCGGTTCAAGGCGACGACGGGGACGACGCCGCACGCCTGGTTGCTCGGCCAGCGGCTGTCCGCCGCCGAGGCGCTGCTGGAGGAGACCGACGCACCCGTCGAGGAGATCGCCCGCCTCGTGGGGTTCGGCACCGCCGCCGGCCTGCGCGAGCAGTTCGCGCGCCGCCGCGGGGTCTCGCCCCGCGCCTACCGGCAGACGTTCCGTGCCGGGCTCGCCGGCTCAGGCCCCCGGGCGGTGCCGGTGCAGCTCGACGGGCACCGGTCCGGGCGGGGGACTGGCCGGGTGGGGCGCGACGAGACCCTGGTCGAGGCGGAGTTCGGCCAGCCGGCGTAGCTCGGCGAAGGCCGCCGCGCCGATCAGCTCGGTGAGCTCGGGCGCGTAGGTCTCGACCAGCGGCTCCGGGGAGACGTGCGCCAGCGGGGCGCCGGTGCACCACCAGTGCAGGTCGGCACCGCCCGGGCCCCAGCCCCGGCGGTCGAACTCGCCGATGGTCGAGACGAGCACCGTCGTGCCGTCCGGGCGCTCCACGTGCTCCTGCTCCCGGCGGACCGGCAGCTGCCAGCAGACGTCGGGCTTGGTCGTCAGCGGGTGCACCCCGCTCCGCAGCGCCATGCGGTGCAGCGCGCAGCCATGACCGCCGGGGAAGCCGGGCCGGTTCAGGAAGACGCAGGCGCCGTCCACGACCCGGGTGCGCAGCGACCCTTTCCCGCTGTCGTCGTGCGCGCTGTCCTCCTCGGTCCAGGCGACGCGTCCGACGGGCGCCAGCTGCCAGTCCTCGTCGGTGAGGGAGGCGACCGAGGCGGTGACCCGCGCCAGATCGTCGTCGTCGGTGAGGAACGCGCCGTGGCTGCAGCAGCCGTCGTCGGGCCTGCCCTCGACGACGCCGGCGCACCCCCGGCCGAAGATGCAGGTCCAGGCCGAGGTGAGCCAGGTCAGGTCGGCCCGGACGACGTGACCGGGATCGGCCGGGTCGGGGAACTCGACCCACTCGCGGGCGAAGTCGAGCGGGACCTCGGAGAGCGGGTCGTCCGGCACGCAGCCAGCGTAGTGAAAGGACTCCCTCCTCCTCACACCTCGCTCCGCTCGGTGCGAGCCCCTGGAGGGGGCCAGGCAGACTGGGCCCATGCGACTCGGGGTGCTGGACGTGGGTTCGAACACCGTGCACCTCCTCGTGGTGGACGCCCACCGGGGCGCGCACCCCACACCGATGCACGACGACCGGTCGGTGCTGCGGCTGGCCGAGCAGATCGGGCCGGACGACGTGCTGTCGAAGGCGGGGGAGAAGGCGCTGCTCCGGTCGGTGCAGCAGGCGTGCGACCAGGCACAGAAGCAGAACTGCGACGAGCTGCTGGCCATGGTCACGTCCGCCATCCGCGAGGCGTCCAACGGCCTCGAGGTGCTCGACCGCATCCGCGAGCGCACCGGCGTCGACCTGCAGGTGCTCACCGGTGAGGAGGAAGCGCGCCTGACCTTCCTCGCCGTCCGCCGGTGGTTCGGGTGGAGCGCCGGCCGGCTGCTCATCCTCGACATCGGCGGGGGGTCGCTGGAGCTGGCCTGCGGCGTCGACGAGGACCCCGACGTCGCCCTGTCGCTGCCGCTGGGCGCCGGGCGCATGACGCGGCATTTCCTGCCCGACGCCCGGGTGGGCGGCCGGCCGGACCTGGCCGGGCTGGAGAAGCTCGACGACTACGCCGCGGACCTGCTCGCGCCCGCCGCCAAGAAGCTGCGCGGGGCCGGCAAGCCCGACCTCGTCGCCGCGACGAGCAAGACGTTCCGGACGCTCGCCCGCCTCACCGGGGCGGCCCCGTACTCGGCCGGGCTGCAGGTCCCGCGCCAGCTCAACGCCGACGGCCTGGGCCAGCTGGTCGGCTTCGTGTCGCGGATCGAGAGCGCCGCGCTGGCCGAGCTGAGGGGGGTCTCACCCGATCGGGCGCATCAGGTTCCCGCCGGTGCCGTGGTGGCAGCCGCCACTATGCGTGCGCTCGACGTACGGTGCGTGAGGATCTGTCCGTGGGCGCTGCGGGAGGGTGTCATCCTGCGCAGGCTGGACTCGATGGGAGGGGTGTGATGGCCGAGCCGGACTGGAACCCGGACACGGGAGGTCGCTCACTCGCCGAGATCCTGCGGGAGGCCGGCATCGAGTCGGCCAACCGGGCAGCTCGCCGGCGGACCTGGGACGACCCCGAGGAGACCGGCATCCGCCAGCGCCGGGCCGAGGCCGCGGCCGCGGACGGCGCGGCCGGCCGCACCGGGTACGGACGACGGCGCAGCGACCTCGCCGAACCCGACCGGCCGGACTTCACCACGCCGCCCCCCAGCGGCGAGCGGCGGCGGCAGCCCGAACGCCGCACCGCCCGACGGGCCCCGGACCCG
>DASQTE010000495.1:0-3277 GCA_035642035.1 Blastococcus sp. | reverse complement strand
GGGAAGCCGATGCCCATGATGGAGCCGATGTTGGCGTCCTCGACCGAGTTCAGGACCTTCTCCTCCACGCATCGCGCGGTCTCGACGGCCATGGCGAACAGCAGGCGCTCCTGCGCGTCGCGGAACGGCACCCCGTCGGACGACGGGAACAGCTCGGGCAGCCCCGGCCACACCCGCTTCTCCGGCTCCCAGTCGAAGAAGCCCTTGCCGGCCGACTTGCCGGTGCGGCCCTGCTCGACGAGCGCCCGCAGCACGGCGACGCCCGGGTGGTCGTCGGAGGCGCCGGCCTTGGCCGCCTCGTCGCGGATCTTCAGCGGCAGGGTCAGCGTCACCTCGTCGAGCAGGGTGAGCGGCCCGGCAGGGAAGCCGGCCTGCAGTGCCGCCCGCTCCACGCTCATCGGCGCCAGGCCCTCGGCCAGCAGCGCGGCACCCTCCATGACCAGCGTCCCGAACACCCGGCTGGTGAAGAACCCGCGGCTGTCCTGCACGACGATCGGGGTCTTGCCGATCTGCCGGACGACGTCGTAGGCGCGGGCGAGCGCCTCGTCCGACGTCCGCTCCCCCACGATCAGCTCGACCAGCGGCATCTTGTCCACCGGCGAGAAGAAGTGCATGCCGACGACGTCGGCCGGCCGCTGCACGCCCTCGGCCAGCCCGGTGATGGGCAGCGTCGAGGTGTTGGACGCCAGCAACGCATCCGGGAGCGCGTTGGCCTCCGCCTCGCCGAGCACCCGGTGCTTGAGCGCCTGGTCCTCGAAGACCGCCTCGACGATCACGTCGCAGCCGGCGAGGTCGGCGGCGTCCCCGGTCGGCGTGATGCGGGCGAGGAAGGCGTCGGCCTCCTCCTGCGTCGTGCGGCCGCGCGAGACCTGCTTGCCGACCAGCGCGGCGACGTGCGCCTTGCCCTTCTCCGCAGCCTCCACGCCGACGTCCTTGAGGACGACGTCCACGCCGACCTTGGCGAACGCGTGCGCGATGCCCGCGCCCATCATCCCGGCGCCCAGGACGCCGACCTTGGCGGCACGGTAGGTCTGGTCGACCGCAGGTCGGGAGCCACCGCCGTTGATCCGGTTCAGGTCGAACCACAGCGCCTGGATCATGTTGGTCGAGATCTGGCCGACGACGAGGTCGACGAAGTACCGGCCCTCGACGACGAACGCGGTGTCGACGTCGACCTGCAGGCTCTCCACCGCGGCGGACAGGATCGCGTACGGCGCCGGGTAGGGCGCGCCCTTGAGCTGCTTGGTGAGGTTCGCCGGGAACGCCGGGAGGCTCGACGCCAGCGACGGCGAGGACGGGGTCCCGCCGGGCACCTTGTAACCCTTGACGTCGTAGGGCTGCTGGGCCGTCTCGGTGGCCAGCACCCACGCCCGCGCCTTGGCGACCAGCTCGTCGCGGTCGGCGGCGGTCTCGTGGACCAGCCCCAGCTCCATCGCCTTGGCAGGCCGGAGCTGCTGGCCCTGGAGGAGCAGCTCGAGCAGCGCCGTGGTGAGGCCGAGCAGCCGCACCGAGCGGACGATGCCGCCGCCGCCGGGCAGCAGCCCGAGGGTGACCTCCGGGAAGCCGAGCTTGACCTTCGGGTCGTCCAGGACGACCCGGTGGTGGCAGGCCAGGGCGATCTCCAGGCCACCGCCGAGCGCGGCGCCGTTGATGGCGGCGGCGACCGGGACGCCGAGGGTCTCCAGCCGGCGCAGCTGGCTCTTGACCAGCGTCACCTGGGCGAGGACCTGGTCCCGCGTGTCCGGCGTCGCCTGGATCAGGCTGCCGAGGTTGCCGCCGGCGAAGAAGGTCTTCTTCGCGCTGGTGACGACGACGCCGCGGACGGACTCCTTCTCGCGCTCCAGCCGGTCGACGGTCTCGCCCATCGAGGCCACGTACGCGTCGTTCATCGTGTTGGCCGACGACGACGGGTCGTCGAGGGTGAGCGTGACAACCCCGTCGGCGTCCTGCTCCCAGCGGATGGTGCTGTAGGTCATCTGCTCTTCGGACACTGCAGCTCGCTCCTCAGACTCGCTCGACGACGGTGGCGATGCCCATGCCGCCGCCGACGCACAGGGTGGCCAGGCCGTAGCGCAGGTCGCGCCGCTCGAGCTCGTCGACGAGCGAGCCCAGGATCATCGCGCCGGTGGCGCCCAGCGGGTGGCCCATCGAGATGGCGCCGCCGTTGACGTTCACCTGCTCGTGGTCGAAGCCGGTGTCGGCCATGAACCGCAGGACGACGGCGGCGAAGGCCTCGTTCATCTCGACCAGGTCGATGTCGTCGACCGTCAGGCCGGCCTTGGCCAGCGCCTTGTGCGTGGCCGGCGCGGGGCCGGTCAGCATGATCACCGGGTCGGCGCCGGAGACGGCGGTGCTGAGGACGCGGGCCCGCGGGGTCAGCCCGTTGCGGGTGCCCGCCTCCTCCGTGCCGACGACGACCAGCGCGGCGCCGTCGACGATGCCGCTGGAGTTGCCGGCCGTGTGCACGTGGTCGATCCGCTCGACCCAGTGGTACTCGTTCAGCGCGACGGCGTCGAAGCCGCCCATGTCGCCGATGCCCGCGAACGCCGACGGCAGGCCGGAGAGCGACTCCACCGTGGTGCCCGGGCGGACCAGCTCGTCGGTCTCGAGGACGACGGTGCCGTTCTTGTCCCGCACCGGGACGACGGAGCGCTCGAAGTAGCCGTTCGACCAGGCCTTGGCGGCGCGGGCGTGCGACTCGGCGGCGTAGGCGTCGACGTCCTCCCGGCTCCACCCGGCCAGCGTCGCGATGAGGTCGGCGCCGATGCCCTGCGGGACGAAGCCGGTGCGGGCGGCGGTCTCGGGGTCCATCGGCCAGGCACCGCCGTCGGAGCCCATGGGCACGCGCGACATCGACTCGACGCCGCCGGCGAGCACCAGGTCCTCGAAGCCGGAGCGCACCTTCTGCGCGGCCAGGTTCACCGCCTCCAGGCCGCTGGCGCAGAACCGGTTGATCTGCACGCCGGCCACGGTGTCGGGCAGGCCGGCAGCCAGTGCCGCGGTCCGCGCGATCACCGCGCCCTGCTCGCCGACCGGCGAGACGACGCCCAGCACGATGTCGTCGACCAGCGCCGGGTCGAGCCCGGGGTTGCGCTCCCTGACCTCGTCGATCAGGCCGGTGGTCAGGCTGATCGGTTTGACCGAGTGCAGCGCACCGGTCTTCTTGCCCTTGCCGCGCGGGGTGCGCACGGCGTCGTAGATGAACGCCTCGGTGCTCATGCGGGTCCTCTCGGGATCGTTCTCTGGTCGGGAGCTCAGACGCCGAGCGAGCGGCCGA
>DASQTE010000494.1:0-5740 GCA_035642035.1 Blastococcus sp. | reverse complement strand
AGAGGTGGGTGGCCGGTTCGCCCTCGACCTCCTTGAGCGGTTCTCCGTGGAGGGCAGGCGTGTCGCGCCGCGAGGGCGGGTCGGATGTCAGGCAGCATCGAGCACGAGCCGTAGCGACGTCGCAACCGCGAGTCCTGCCATGTCCTGGCTCCACTGCTGTGGCCACGGACCAACGTGGTCGCCCCTGCCCCCGATGCTGTTGAACCAGCATGCGCAATCGCCGCTCGTGAGGTGCTCCCCGTGGTCGATGTCCTGAACAAGCCGGAAGCGGGGGCCGACGACGGGGGTCGCGCCGAGTTCCGGCGGGCCGGCAAGGCGCACGCGCCGTTCGTGAAGCCCGGTCGCCTGGTCGGTGACCGATACCGGCTCGATGCGCTCCTGGCGACCGGCGGCATGGGCGAGGTGTGGCGGGGGCTGGACCTCGTCCTGGGTCGGCCCGTCGCCGTCAAGGTGCTCCGCAGAGAGCGGATCGGTGACTCGGCCGCCCTGAGCCGGTTCCGAGCCGAGGCGCGGCTGTCCGCGGGGCTCACCCATCCGAACATCGCCGCGCTCCACGACTACGGCGAGGTGGAAGCCGCGCCGGGCAGTCGCGACGAGCGGCTGGCCTACCTGATCATGGAACTGGTCGAGGGTGAGGCGCTGTCCACGGTGCTCCGGCGGGAACGCCGGCTGACCCCGCGCCGCACGCTCGAGATCATGCGGCAGACCGCGGCCGGATTAGCTGCGGCCCACGCGGCCGGCGTCGTCCACCGGGACGTGAAGCCGGGCAATCTCATGCTCGGCCCGGGCGACACCGTCACCATCACCGACTTCGGGATCGCCTGGACGGAGTCCAGCGATCCGCTCACGCGGACCGGGCAGGTCCTGGGGACGGCCCAGTACCTGTCGCCGGAACAGGCGTCCGGAGCGAAGGCAGGCCCGGCCAGCGACGTCTACGCCCTCGGCATCGTGGCCTACGAATGCCTGGCCGGACGGCGGGCCTTCGAGGGCGAGAGCCCCCTGCAGATCGCCCTCAAGCACATCAACCAGACGCCCGAGCCGCTGCCGGCCGACGTCCCCTCGGAGGTGCGGCAGCTGCTGGAGCGGGTCCTGGTGAAGGATCCGGCAGAGCGCTACCCGGACGGCGCCGCCCTGCTGAGCGCCGTGGAGGACGTCCTTGCCGGGCGGGCCCTGTCCCCGCAACCCGACCGGCATGCGACGACCGTCCTGCCGGTCGCTGATCTGCGATCTGAGCCGGAGCCCGCGACACCTCAGCCGGGGAAGAGCGGCACGTCCGCCGGACCGAGGCATGCGGCATCCGGCCGTCGTCCGTCCCGCCGGATCCTGATCCCCTTGATCGCGCTGCTGGTGCTCGCGGCGGTCGTGACGGGCGCGTTCGTGCACGACGACGGCGGCACGTCGGTGCCCCCGGTGGTGGCGCCCAGCACGCCGACCGTGGCCCCGACCGTGGACGTGAACGCCGGCGACTACCTGGGCCGCCCCGTCGCCGAGGTCCAGGCGGACCTGATCGAGCTGGGCCTGTTGGTGCAGCTGCGGCCCATCGAGACCGCGGACGCCGCCGACGGCGAGGTGCTCGCGGTGGAGCCGGTGGGCCAACTGTCCCCGGGGGCGTTGGTGACCGTGACGCCCGCGCTCGCACCGCCTCCGGCCCCGATCGGGGAAGAACGCGGGGACGCAGGGGGAGCCGGATCGGGCGACCCCGGCCCTCCCACGAGTGCCTCCGAGACTCCCTCCGCATCCCCGACCACTTCCGCGCCCGGCAACGGCAACGGCAACGGCCGGGGCAAGGGCCGCGGCAACGGCTGACGGCGACCACGCCGCTCGTTCCACTCCTGGCGCCGTCGCGACCTCGGTGACGTCCCTGGGACGAAGGGCCGGGGGGTTCACGGTCGCCGGTTGACCGACGCACGAGCGGCCGCAGAAAAAGGTCGGGCGCGGGCGAACCCTTTCGTCGGTCGTCGGCGATGACAGGAGTGAGTCGGCCGCGTTCTAGGCAGCCGCCGCACCCGCTCCGCCGGCGGGTGCGGCCGGCAGCGGGGGCGGTCGCCTCGCGGAGCACGGCCGACCGTCACCGCGTCTGGCGCGGTTCATCAGCAACAGGAGGACTGTCATGATCCAGCCCCTGGTCGTCGAGGAACGTCAGCAGGGCACGACCGTCGAGAAGGATCAGGCCGGCGAGGCCAAGGAGGCAGGAGGCGGCGACCTCATCACGCCGGGGCTGGCCGCCATACAGCACAGGTACGAGGAGGCCAGGGCGAACATCGCCCGCCTCCCCGACGGCCTCTGGGACGCCGCGGAGGACCCGACGGATCCGCACCCCGCCACGGAGGCGATCGACATCCGCCTGGTTCAGCCTCCGACCGCTTGCACGGCGACAACGGCACCGACGGCGGCGATGAGCGTGGCGGCGAGGTACCTCGCTGAGCAGCCGGAGGACGAGAGCCGGCCGGGGCTCGAGCGACACGCGGCATCGTCTCTCGGGGACGACGAGATGCAGGCCCCGCGTGATGCCGCGGATGGTCCGCTGGTTCTCCACGGTCCACGGCGGTGGTTGCGTGCCATTCGGATCACGCTGCCCCATGCCGTCCCCGCGCCTCGGTAGGAGTCGAGACCGCCCCCGCGGCCTGGTCAGGCTTTGGGTGGTGCTGTCGCACCTTGCCCGCGCTGCCGCCGGGGTCTCCCGTGAGGGGACCCCGGCGGCAGGACACCGACCGACCGGCCCACGCCCCGGACTAGCGCTTGCGCCGTTTCAGGAAGCCCTCCTGGAACGCCTCCCAGAGCGCCGTGCCGAACGACTCGGACGCGCGTCGACGCCCTGCGTTGCTCGTCTTCGAGGCTCTGACCGGGGCCTTTCGCTTCTGGACGCGCCGTCCGGAAGGTTGGGCTCGACGTCCGCTCGCCGGGACCATGGCAGCACCCTTCACATCGCATCCGTCGCCGGCGCGGGGTCGCGGGCAGGATGCAGAGCACGCATCGTTCTCTCGCACAGAGGTCGTTCGCAGCACGACGCGCAGAGCCGGAGAGGCGCTACGTCGCGACGCGCAGGTCCGTGACTGTGTGGGATGGGACGCTGACGCTGCGGCGCAACCGGGCGACACCGGCCGATCCGCCGGCTAGGACCGTCCCGTGCCGCTGCAGACCGCCGTCGGACACGTCAAGGTGGGGGCAGTCGTCGCCCACCGGGGGAGTTCATGACCGTGTCCACCGTCAACCGCGCACCTCGTCCCAGCGGCCTGGCCGACGTCCTCGACGTGGTGCTGGACAAGGGCATCGTGATCGACGCGTACGTGCGCGTCGCCCTGCTGGGGATCGAGGTTCTGACCGTCGACGCGCGCGTCGTGATCGCCAGCGTGGACACCTACCTGCGGTTCGCGGAGGCGGTGAACCGGCTGGACATGTACCCGGACAGCGAGCCGAAGGGCCTCCCCGGGCTGTTGAACGACGGGCTCGAGCAGGGCGCCAAGGTAGTGGTGAAGCGGAAGCTGCGCCGTCCCGCGGAGAAGGTCGAGGGCTTCGTCGACTCGCTCACCGGCCGCGGTGACGGGGCCCGCAGGCAGTAGACGGCGCGAGCCCCTCAACCGGCCGGGCAGGGACGAGGATCTCGGTCGGTGGCGCTCCGCGCCGCTGTCTTCCGAACCGGGGAGGGAGCCATGACATCGCACATCCCGGGTGTTCCGGACCGCGATCTGCTGCAGCCGCTGACCGAGCAACTCGGCGCGGTGGTGCATCGCGAGGTGGAACGTGTCTTGCGCGAGACCACGCGCCCGTACCAGGAGTCACGCACGGGTGTCCGCCTGCTCGGTGGCTCGGCCGTGCTCGGCTCGATGGCTGCCGGCAGCGCCACGGCCCTGCTGATCCGCCTGTTGGACCGCCGGATGCCTCCGACGGTGTCGGCAGCGGTGACCGCGGCGGTCCTGGGCGCCGGCGCCTCCGTGCTGGCGCAGGCAGGCCGCGCAAGGCTCCGCGGAGCGCCGTCGCCGGGCCCGGTCGCAGCGCAGGACGCGGCACCCGCGGGCCCGTCAGCGCAGGATCCCGCCACCTAGAGCACCGCGGCACCGGGACTGACGGGACGCGGCGCCACCGGAGCGGACCGGCGCGCCGCGTCCCCACGCTCAGCCGTCCGCGCGCGCGGCCGTGCTCGGCGCCCGGCGTTCGTCCTCGTCGCCGCGCCGGCCGGCAGGTACCTGCCGCGGACCTGGCCGGCGGCGGTGGTCGGGCTGGGCTCGTCGGGGAGTCGGCTGGTGCATCGGTGCCCTCCACTCTCGCCGGCGCGCATCCGTGCACGCCTGGATATCTGGGGCGCCGATCGTGTGGCGGCCGGCTGGATCGCCTGCGCCGCCACGCCGATCGCCGGTGGCGCCCTCGACGGTGCGCAGCGCGGCGCGGACCGCCGGTGCGCACGTCGTCACGAACCGGGTCGATCTTCTGACCTTCTCCCGCAAAGGCTCGACCACGCGACGAGTCGCCCCGGCCGCGGAACGCCTGCGCGGCAGCTCGGCACTCATGGCAGGGTGCTGCGACGCGGCCGCCCCGCCATCGCTCCGCACCGGACGTCCGGTGGGCGACCGGCCGACGACGGCCCCGACCCTGAGAAGGCGGACACCCGGATGAAGCTCCTGCTCCCGAACTCACTGCCGCTGGACCCGTCGCTGCCACCCGGCATCGAGGCGGTCAGCTACGACGCCTCGGCACCGGTGCCGGACCAGCACCTGGACGCCGAGGCGATGGTGGTGTGGGGCAGCTCCGGCAGCGACCTGGCCGCGGTCGCCGACCGCATGCCGCGGTTGCGCTGGGTGCAGACCCTCGCCGCCGGGCCGGACGCGGTCCTCGGTGCGGGCTTCCCGGCGGAGGTGGTCATCACGGGCGGCACGGGTCTGCACGACCTGCCCGTCACCGAGCACGCCCTGGCGCTGATCCTCTCCCTCGTCCGCCGTCTGCCGGCCGCCGCGCGGGCGCAGCGGGAGCGACGCTGGGCCGATGAGCTCGGCGGCCTCCAGCCGCTGCACCCGACCGGTGCGGTGACCACCCTGCTCGACGCCCGCGTCCTCGTCTGGGGCTTCGGGCACATCGGGCAGAACCTCGCCCCCCTGCTGCGCGGGCTCGGCGCAGAGGTCATCGGCGTCGGGCGCAGCCCGGGGGAGCGGGCGGGATTCCCGGTGGTCGCCGAGGAGGACCTGGAGGCCGAGCTCGGGCGGACCGACGTCCTGGTCATGATCCTGCCCTCGACCGCGGCCACCGCGAACGCCCTCGACGCGGCCCGGTTGTCCGCCCTCCCCGCGCACGCCCTGGTGGTCAACGTGGGACGGGGCTCCACGGTCGACGAGCCGGCGCTGGTGGCGGCCCTGGTCGAGGGGCGCATCGCGGGTGCTGCCCTCGACGTCACCGCCGTCGAGCCGCTGCCGGCCGACTCGCCGCTGTGGGACGCGCCGAACCTCGTCCTCACGCCGCACGCCGCCGGCGGCCGGCCGGTGGGCGCCGACGGGTTGATCTCGGCCAACGTCGCGGCGCTGCTGGCGGGCGACGACCTGCGCAACGTCGTGGCGCGCTGACCGCACCGCGTCGCGCCGGGACCCGCCCGGTCGCGCCGAGCGGGCCGGCCGGGCACGCTGCCACCCTGGTGGAGGCCGTCCCGGGTCCGGACGGCGACGGAGACGTCGGATCGATCGGGGGTGGGGAACATGAAGGGCGAGGCACCGCTGGCGGCGGTCCCGACCGCTCGGCAGGTGCCGCGGTGGTCCGA
>DASQTE010000493.1:0-7624 GCA_035642035.1 Blastococcus sp. | reverse complement strand
GATGTCCAGCTCGAGGCCGAGCTCCTCCGCGGTCGGCTCGCGCTCCAGCTCCTGGTGCATGCGGCGCCGCGTGCGGACCACCTTGTTGACCTGCTCGGCCAGGTGGACGGGCAGCCGGATGGTGCGCCCGGAGTCGGCCATCGCGCGGGTGATCGCCTGGCGGATCCACCACGTGGCGTAGGTCGAGAACTTGAAGCCCTTGGTGTAGTCGAACTTCTCCACGGCGCGGATCAGGCCGACGTTGCCCTCCTGGATGAGGTCCAGGAACGTCATGCCGTGGCCGGTGTAGCGCTTGGCCACCGACACGACGAGCCGGAGGTTGGCCTCCAGCAGGTGCGCCTTGGCCGCCTTGCCGTCGACGGCGAGGATCTTGTAGTCCCGCTTCTTGGCGGGGGAGAGCTCCGGCTTCTCGGCCAGCAGACGGTCGGCGTAGAGGCCGGCCTCGATCCGCTTGGCGAGCTCGACCTCCTGCTCGGCGGTCAGCAGCGCGGTCTTGCCGATGGTGTTGAGGTACACCCGCACGAGGTCGGTCGACACCAGGGCACTGGTGTCGGGCTCACGGCGCGGTGAGCGCACCCCGAGGGTGTCGTTGGGGGAAGACTGCAGCAGCGTCACGATGGGTCTTCGTCCTTGCCTTCGGTTCGGATGCATCCGCGGCGTCGTCGGTGGCGGCGGCGAGTACATCCAGGCGTCAAGTGCGGGGGTCCGGGGTCTCCAGACCGGTTCCCGGCTCTTCTGTCCGATGTGGTACGCCCTGCACAACGGCCCGCACGGCCTTCCGTGTTCCACGAATGGCCCGTTCACAGCAAACCGACAGGCAGTGTGTTCGGTCACCCCCCGATACCCGGGCGCCGACGGTCATGCACCCGAAGTTCCGCAGATGTGATTCCTCAGGCCTCGAGGAGCAGCGTCATCGGGCCCTCGTTGACCGACGACACCAGCATCCGGGCCCCGAACACCCCGGTCGCCACCGTGGCCCCACGCCGGCGCAGCTCCGCGCAGACCTCGTCCACCAGCGGCTCGGCCACCGCGCCGGGCGCGGCGTCCTGCCACGACGGGCGACGACCCTTGCGGGTGTCGGCGTAGAGGGTGAACTGGCTGATCACCAGGACCGGGAGGCCCAGGTCGGCGGCCGACACCTCGCCGTCGGGCCCCGGGAAGATGCGCAGCTCGTGGATCTTCCGGGCCATGGCGCGGGCTGCGGCGGCGTCGTCGGCATGCCCGACTCCGACCAGTGACAGCAGTCCGCGGCCGATCTCGCCGACCACCTCGCCGTCGACCGTTACAGCCGCTGTACCGACCCTGCTCACCACCGCGCGCACCAGCACATCCTCCCGGTCCGGGATCGGCCGGAGCGGCGGGGGAGCGGTGGCGGGTGGACCCCCTCGGAGCATCCGGGGCGGCGTAACGTCCCGGACGCAACCCGTGGTGCGAATCGGATGCCGGCGGGCTCCTCCGTCCTGTCGGCGCGGTCGACGGGTGAGGGGGCGTCCATGGACGCGGATCAGGCCCTGCGGCCTCCTGCCGGGGCGATCACCATCGAGCTCGAGGACGCGGACCGGCGGGTGCTGTGCCTGAGCGGGGACGTCGACACCGCGGTCGCCACACGGTTCGCCGGCGTGCACCGGCGGGACCGGATCGTCGTCGACGCGATCGACGCCGGGACCGTGACGTTCATCAGCTCCTCCGGGCTCGCGCTCATGCTGATGAGTGCCGAGGCGTCGATCGCGGCCGGTCGGAACCCGGTGCTGCGCGCGGCGTCCCACCCGGTCGCCCGGGCGCTCCAGCTGGCCGGGATGGATTCGTTCTTCCCCCGGCCGGAGCCCGACGACGGTTCAGTGCCGCCCGCAGGCGGCGCGGCGGGCTGAGCCGCGACTGTCCCCCAGGCCGGGAGGAGTCGCCCGACGCGACCGCCGCCGCAACCTGCTGGTGGCTCCGCCCACTGGACTGCAGCTCAGGCGGCCCAGTCGGGCGCCGGACCCAACCCGAGCCGCCATCGGGCGGCCTGCTCCGAGGGGCTCGACGCGCCCAACGCCAGGCTCATCGCCCGGAGCTGGAGCCGGCTCACCGTGAGCTGGCCGCGGTCGGGCAACCCGCGCCCGTCCCTTCCCGGCACGCCTGCCAGCGGGGCGATGGTGGGGGACACCAGGAGCGCGGCCCCGCCGGAGAGGCCCGAGTAGACGACCCGCTCCGGGAGGCTGAGCCCCGGCGGGGCGGAGAGGAAGGCCAGCAGCTCCGCCGGCACCGGCTCCAGCACAGGGGCGTACTCCGCCAGCGCTTCGGCCAGTTCCGACTCCGTGGTGGGCAGATCGACGGCCCCGAGCGCCTGGGCGCTGCGAGCCCACTCTCCGACGTAGGCGTCGGCCCACCGGGGGCCGAAGCGGCTCATGTCCCGGCCGACGGCGGCGTGGGCAGCCAGGAACGCGTCCGTGAAGGCCAGGTGCACCCAGCGCAGCAGATCCGGTTCACCGGCCGAGTAGGGGCGCCCGTCGTCGGTGGTGCCGCGGACCCGGCGGTGCATGCCCCGGACCCGGGCGGCCTCGCGTGCGGCCAGCTCGGCGGAACCGAACGTGGTGACCACCAGCCAGCGTGCCGTGCCTGCCAATCGCTTCCAGGGGTCCTCGCGGTAGGCCGAGTGGCGTTGCACCCCGGCCAACGCCAGTGGATGCGCGCCTTGACCCAAGAGCGCAGCCACCCCGCCGATCAGCGTGGACAGGTCGCCGTGCACCCGCCAGACGACGCCGTCGGGTTCGAACCACCCCGGTCCCGTGCCGACTCGCGCGATGTCACGCACCCAGTCCGGCGCACCTGTCGGGTCGCCGGAGACGCGGGCGCGGAACGCCGTCCGGATCCGGGCGGTCAGATCGGTGCTCAGGAGGACCACGCCGTCATCGTCGACGTTGCGGGGTCGTCACGCAGATCGTGGACCCGGGGCGCCTCCGGTGGCGCGACCTGGCGGGACCGCCACGGGGTCGCACGCGAGCAGGGGCGACCGAACCTCCGGCGGCCAACCCGGTGCCGATGGTGCGGGGGCCGTCGGGAACGGGCCCGGCGGCGGGTGATCCTCCGCCGAGGGCAGCCGTACCAGCGGGTGATGGCGACGGACGAGTCTTCCGGCACGATGCTCGGCGTGCCCACGCTCCGCATCGCCCAGGACCCCGCGGCCGACGACCTGCTGAGCCGCGACCCGCTCGCACTCCTGATCGGGATGCTGCTCGACCAGCAGTTCCCGATGGAGCGCGCCTTCGGCGCACCGCGGCTGCTGGCCGACCGTCTCGGCGTCGACGGCCTCGACGCCGCCCAGCTGGCCGGGGCGGACGCCGACGAGCTCACCCGCGTCTTCCAGGGCCCGCCGGCCCTGCACCGCTACCCCGGATCGATGGCCGGCCGGACGCAGGAGCTCTGCCGCCTGCTGGTGGAGCGCTACGACGGTCGCGCCGACAACCTGTGGGCCGACGCCCCTGACGGCGCCGCCCTGCTGAAGCGGATCGGCGAGCTGCCAGGCTTCGGCGCGCAGAAGGCGAAGATCTTCGTGGCCCTGCTCGGCAAGCAGTACGGAGTCACACCGGCCCGCTGGCGCGAGGCGGCCGGCGACTACGGCGTGGACGGCTCGAGGCGGTCGGTCGCCGACGTCACGGGGCCCGAGTCGCTGGCGGAGGTCCGCCGGTTCAAGCAGGAGCAGAAGGCCGCCGCGAAGAAGGCTGCGGTCGCCGGCTGACGTGCTGGGACGGCACCCTCGGCTGCGCCTCGATGCCGGCGTAGGCCGGTAGAGGGAACGTGGTGGTCGCCTCGGGTCCCACGACCCGAGCGGGCGGTAGCCTCCGGGCGCCATGACTCGCTCCCCGCGCCGGATCGGTGCCCTCGTCGCGGGCGGCGTCCTCGCGATCACGGTGGTCCTCGCCTGGTTGGCGTGGCGGGTCGAGGTCGGCGCCAACCGGGATCTGCTGGACCGGCAGGTGGAGCAGGCGGCGACGGTGCTCGCCGGCGGGGTGTCGCTGCTGGAGGTGCAGCTCGTCGACGCCGGGCAGGTCGCCACGAACACCAACGGCGCCGCCGGGCCGTTCCAGCGGTTCGCCGCGCCGCGCATCGGGGCGGACGGTTCGTTCGCGTCCTTGTCCCTGCTGCGGGTCGGCGACAGGTCGGCGGAACTGCTGGCCACCGAAGGCGAGGAACCGCGGTTGCCCGCCGACGGCCTCGGGTCGTCGTTCTTCACCGGGCTGGTGCCGAACGGGAAGTTGACCGTGGCCGGGATCCTCCCGGGGGACCCGGACCGCCTCGCGTTCGCGCTGCGGCCCGAAGGTGATACGTCCGGGCTGGTCATCTACGCCGAGACCGTCGTGTCGCCGGAGCCGCAACCCACGAACCCGGACGACGTCGCCTTCGGCGGGCTGGACTTCGCGGTCTACCTCGGCGAGACGACCTCGACCGACCAGCTGCTGCTGTCCACGGCGCCGACGCCGATCGCCGGCGAGACGCAGACGGCCAGGCTGCCTTTCGGCGACACCGTGCTCACGATCGTCGGCGCCGCGCCAGGGTCCCTGACGGGCGCCCTGTCCACGGCACTGCCCTGGATCGTGCTCGGCGTGGGCGTTGTGCTGGCCGCGGTCACCTCTCTCGGGGTGGTGGCGCTGATCCGGGGACGAGCGGTCGCCGAGCGGCTCGCTGCGGACAACGACCGGCTCTACCAGCAGCAGCGGAGCATCGCCGGCACCTTGCAGCACGCGATGCTGCCCGAGGTACCGCGCCTGGACGGTCTGGAGGTCGCCGCCCGCTACGTCGCCGGTGTCGACGAGCTCGACGTCGGCGGCGACTGGTACGACCTGATCCCGCGCGGGCCGGGTTGCTGCGTGTTCGTCGTCGGCGACATCTCCGGCCGGGGTCTGCCGGCGGCCACCACGATGGCCGGGCTGCGGTTCGCCGTCCGCGCCTACCTGGCCCAGGGCGATGACATCGCCACCGTCCTGGCCAAGCTGCACCGGCTGCTGCGCGTGGACACCGATCACCAGTTCGCCACCGTCCTGATCGGCGAGCTGGACTCCCGGACCGGCCGGCTGCGCCTGGTGTGCGCCGGGCACTTCCCGCCGGTGCTGGTCAGCGGCGGTCACGCGGAGCAGCTCGACTGCCCGGTGGCGCCGCCGGTCGGTGTCGGCACCGCGGCGCGACCGGTCGTCACGGAGCTGCGGCTGCCACGCGCGGGCACCCTGCTGGCGTTCACCGACGGGCTGGTCGAGCGCCGCAGGGAGGTGATCGACACCGGGCTGGACCGCCTGCGAGAGGCGGCGGCAGCACGCGACGGACAGCCGATCGAGGAGTTCATCGGTGGGCTGATGGAGACACTGACCGCAGGTGGCGGGAAGGACGACACGGTGCTCGTGGGGATGCGGTGGACCGGTTAGCGGGCCCGCGCCCACCAGGTCTGCGGAAGCTCCCCGCGGCCGCCGGCGGCCGACGTCCCGCACGGACCTGTCACGGAGTCGTCAGCCGAAGGGGCCGAGGGTGAAGTCGGAGCACGATCCCGGAGATCGCACGACCGGCGCAGAAGCTTCCACGGAGCCTGTCGGCTCCGATGCCCGCGCCGAGCTCGCCGAGGTCCGGCAGGGAGCCGAGCGGGCCAGCCGGGAGGCCGACGCCGCGCAGGCGGCCCGCCGGGTCGCCGAGGCGAGCGCGGCCCGGATGCGGGCGTTGGTCGCCGGGCTGAACGCGATCGTGTGGGAGCTGGACCCGGTGACGTGGCGCTTCCGCTTCGTGAACGAGCGCGCCGAGGAGGTGCTGGGCTACCCGGTACGGCAGTGGCTGGACGATCCCGGCCTGTGGCCGCGGATCGTGCACCCGGACGACGCCGACGAGGCGCTCTCCGCCCTGCGCGCGGCGATCACCGACGGCGAGGACGTGTCCTTCACCTACCGGGTCCGGGCGGCCGACGGGCGATGGGTGTGGCTCCAGCACCTGGCGCACGTCGCCCGAGACGAGACCGGGACGGCGACCGCCATGCACTCGGTCCTCGTCGACGTCACCGACTCGAAGCGGCGCGAGCTCGCCGCGGCCCTGCTGGCCGCCGCCGGCCGCGTGCTCACCGGTCCGGGGAGCGTGGAGGAACGACTCGCGACGGTCACCGGCCTGCTCGTGCCCGACCTGTGCGACTGGGCCGCGGTGTGGCTGCGCGGCGACGACGAGCGGTACCGGGCGGTGGCCGTCGCCCCCGACGGGCCGGCCGGCCAGGTGCGGGCGCTGGGATCGGTGCCGGCGCCCGACGAGTTCGTCGCGCAGTTGCGGGCCGGACTCGCGTTCGCCGTTCCGGAGGTCACCGATCGGCTGCTCCGCGCCGCGACGACCGATGAGGCCCGGTCGGCAGCGCTCCCCACGGCCGGCGGCGCCAGTGGGCTGGCTGCACCGCTGACCATCGGGAGCGACCTCGTCGGCCTGCTCACCCTCACGGCTCACGCGCCGGACCGGTACGACGAGGCCGACATCGCACTCGCGGTCGACCTGGGTCAGCGCCTGGCGACGATGGTGGCCGCCGAGCGGCTTGCCGCCAGGGGGCGACGGCTGCACGACATCACCGTGGCGCTGTCGGCCGCCGGCACGGTCGCCGAGGCAGCGACCGCCCTCACCACGGGGCTCCGCGACGTGCTCGGCGCCGCCGCCGTCGCCGTCTGCACCCTCGGTGAGGACGAGCAGTTGCACACGATCGACGTCGTCGGCGCCGAGCCGGGCCGATGGGACCGGTACACGACGATGCGGCTGACGCCGTCGGTGCCGCTGCCCGACGCCGCGCTCACCCGCCGGCCGGTCTGGCTCCCCGACCGTGCGATGGTTGCCGAACGCTACCCCGCCGTGGTGGCGAGCATGTCGGAACAGACCCAGGCCATCGCTGCGCTCCCGCTGCTCGTCGGCGATCGTGTGGTCGGCGCTCTCGCCGTGACGTTCCAGACGCCCCGGTCCTTCGATCACGACGAGCGCACGTTCCTCCACACCGTCGCCGATCAGGTCGCGGTGGCCTTCGAGCGCGCCGCGCTGGCCGACGTCCGCCGGGAGATGGCCGAGACGCTGCAGCGGAGCCTGCTGCCCAGCGACCTGCCGGCCGTGGACCGGCTGGCGATCACCGCCCGCTACCTGCCTGCGGTGCAGGGCACGTCCGCCGGCGGCGACTGGTACGACGTCCTGCCGCTCGCGGGCGGCGCCGTCGCCGTCGCCGTCGGCGACGTCGTCGGGAACGGGGCGCCGGCCGCTGCGGTGATGGGTCAACTGCGCAGCGCGCTGTCCGGCCTCCTGCTCGCCGGCTTCTCGCCCGCACACGCGCTGGAGGTCCTGGACCGCTTCGCGGGCCCCGTCGCCGGAGCTCGGATGAGCACCGTCGCCTGCCTGCGACTGGAGCCGGACACCGGCTCCCTCACCTACAGCTCCGCCGGACACCCTCCGCCGATCCTGGTCGGCATCGCCGATCCCACGGGCGAGGGCACCGCGCGCGACGGGTACCTCGATGGAGGGCTGGGCCCGGCGCTGGGTCTGCCCGCCGCCGGACCCCGCCCGGAGGCGGCCCTGACCGTGGCGCCGGGGACGACGCTGCTCCTCTTCACCGACGGGCTGGTCGAGCGGCGGGGCGAGGGCCTCGACGACGGGCTCG
>DASQTE010000492.1:0-17157 GCA_035642035.1 Blastococcus sp. | reverse complement strand
CGGCGGCGGCGCGTCGCTGGAGTACCTCGAGGGCCGGGAGCTCCCGGGTCTCGCGGTCCTGGCCGACGGAACGGGGCAGTGATGGCGCGCAAGGAGTCCGCCCCGCGGCGGGGTGCCTTCCAGAACGGTGACCGGCGCACGCTGATCGCGGGCAACTGGAAGATGAACCTGACCCACCTCGAGGCCATCGGGCTGGTCCAGAAGCTGGCCTTCACGGTGCCGGGTCCGGTGCTGGACACGGCCGAGGTCGTCGTCCTGCCGCCGTTCACCGCCCTGCGCAGCGTGCAGACGCTGGTGACCGGCGACAAGCTCTCCGTGGGCTTCGGGGCGCAGGACATCTCCGCGCACGACTCGGGCGCGTACACCGGCGAGGTGAGCGGCGGGATGCTGGCGGCACTGGCCTGCCAGTACGTCACCGTCGGCCACTCGGAGCGCAGGGCGCTGCACGCCGAGGACGACGCGGTCGTCGCCTCGAAGGCGCAGGCCGCGCTGCGGCACGGCGTCGTGCCGATCGTCTGCGTGGGGGAGGGGCTCGAGGTCCGCAAGGCCGGGCAGCACGTCGCGCACTGCACCCAGCAGGTCGACGCCTCGCTCGACGGGCTCACGGCCGAGCAGGTGGCCGGGATCGTGATCGCGTACGAGCCGGTCTGGGCGATCGGAACGGGCGAGGTGGCCACGCCGGAGGACGCGCAGGAGGTCTGCGGGGAGCTCCGGTCGCGGCTCGCCGAGCGGTTCGGCCCGGAGACGGCCGCATCCGTCCGTATCCTCTACGGCGGGTCCGTGAAGGCCTCGAGCACGGCCGGGATCCTGGCCGGGCCGGACGTCGACGGAGCGCTCGTCGGCGGCGCGAGCCTGGACGCCGACGAGTTCGCGCAGATCTGTCGGATCGCCGCCGACGGCAGCTGAGCCCCGCTGCCGCCGCCGGCCGCAACGTGGGTGGGGGCGGGCAGCAGGTAGTGGAGAGAACTCAGGAGCGGCCGGGCAGGCGGCTCCCCGCGTGGGCTCGTGGGTGGCCGCGCCGGCGCATCCTCGCCGGGGCCGCCGTCGTCCTGCTGGTCGTCGTCATCGCCGTCAGCTGTGGCGGCGGCTCCGGCGGCCGGGCGGCGGTCCCGGTCGTCGAGGGGACCGCGAACGCAGGGGTGGACGGCGTGCGCGCGCCGTCGACCGCGACGGGCGAGACGCTGCGGGTCGTGTCGGCCGAGATCGACAGCCTCGACCCGCAGCGTTCCTACCTGCCCGGCGTGTGGAACCTGATGCGGCTCTACACCCGCACGCTGGTCACCTACTCGCCCGAGCCCGGCTCCACCGACCAGCTCGTGCCGGACCTGGCCACCGACACGGGGACCGTGTCCGAGGACGGGTTGAGCTGGACGTTCACGCTGCGCGAGGGCGTCCTGTTCGAGACCGGCCGCCCGATCACCAGCCGCGACATCAAGTACGGCATCGAGCGGTCGTTCGCCTCCGACGTGATCGTCGGTGGCCCCACGTACGTCGTCGACCTGCTCGACGACCCCGCCAACCCGTACGCCGGTCCGTACCAGGACGAGGCGCCCGACCGGCTCGGCCTCGCGTCGGTGGAGACCCCCGACGACCGCACCATCGTGTTCCGGTTGCGGGCCCCCCAGCCGGACCTGCCGTTCGTCCTGGCGCTGCCGTCGAGCAGCCCGGTGCCCATCGAGTCCGACTCGGGCGCCGCCTACGGGGCCGACCCGGTCTCGTCGGGGCCGTACGCGGTCACCTCCGTCGACCAGGCCACCGGCATCCTGCTCGAGCGCAATCCGCAGTGGAACCCGGACACCGACGACGTCCGCACCGCGCTGCCCGACCGGGTCGTCGTCCGGACCGGGCTCAACGGCGTGGAGCGGGACCAGGCCCTGCTGGCCGGGTCCGCCGACATCGACACCACGGGGTCCGGCGTCGTGCCGGCGACGACCTCCCGGCTCGAGGCGGACGAGGAGCTCTCCGTGCGCGGCCGGGTGGACGACATGACCACCGGCGCGATGCGGCTGCTGGCGATGCCGACCGACGTCGCGCCGATGGACAACGCCGACTGCCGGGCCGCGGTCGCCGCCGTCGTCGACCGTGCCGCGGTGCAGGAGGAGCTCGGCGGGCCGGACAACGCGGTGCGCCGGTCGGTGCTGTGGCCGCGCGACGTCGACGGCGGTCCGGAGGACCCCGATCCCCGCCCCGATCTCGACGCCGCCCGGGCCTCGCTGGAGGCCTGCGGTCTGCCCGACGGGTTCAGCACCGTCCTGGCGGTGGCCGACACGCCGTCCGGCGTCCAGGTGGCCGAGGTGCTCGCCGGGCAGCTGGCCGAGATCGGGATCGACGTCGAGGTCCGGCCGCTGGACGCGACCAGCTTCTACGCCACCGACGTCGGCGACCCCGACAGCGTGGCCGCCAACGGTTACGGGCTCGTCCTGACCACCTGGACGGCGGACTTCCCGACCCCGGGGTCGTTCCTCGCGCCGCTCGTGGACAGCCGCAGCATCCGTGCGGTCGGCAACACGAACTACGCGCGGCTGAACGACCCGGCCGTGGACGCCCTCGTCGACGCCGCGCGTGCCTCCGGCGACGCGGCCGCCTGGCGAGAGGTCGCCGGCGCGGTGGAGCCGATGGCGGTGTACGTGCCGCTGGCCGAGACGCGGGTCCAGCTGCTGGCGGGACAGCGGTTGCGCAACGGCGTGGTGATGCAGCCCTACAGCGGCTACGACGTCGCCACGGCCGGCGTCCGGTGAGCGTCGGTTAGGCTCGAAGACCAGAGCCCGGTGTCGTCCTGCCGGCCGCCCAACCTGGAGAAGTCGTCATGGAGCTCGTCCTCAACATCCTGCTGGTGCTCACCAGCGCGATCCTCGTGGTGCTGATCCTGCTGCACCGCGGCAAGGGCGGTGGCCTGTCCTCCATGTTCGGCGGCGCGGTGTCCTCCTCGCTCAGCGGCTCCTCGGTCGTCGAGAAGAACCTGAACCGGCTGACCGTCTTCTGCGCGCTGATCTGGAGCGTCTGCATCGTCGGCCTGGGGATCCTCCTCAAGGTCGGCTGAGGGCCTTCGCCCCAGGTCGGGACCGATCCGGAGCGAAAACGTGACCGGAGATCGCCTGTTCAGGCCCTAGACTGCGCGCGCGGCCGTGATCTGCCGCACGAACCCGAAGACGCAGGGGGCGCTCGTGGCTGGTGGTAACGCGATCCGGGGCACCCGGGTCGGAGCAGGTCCGATGGGTGAGGCCGAGCGCGGCGAGGCTGCCCCGCGGAACCGGATGGCCTACTGGTGCGCCAACCGGCACGAGACGCGGGTCGCCTTCGCGTCCGACGCGGACGTGCCCGAGCTGTGGGACTGCCCGCGGTGTGGCCTCCCGGCCGGCCAGGACGAGCAGAACCCGCCCCCGGCCCCGCGCACCGAGCCGTACAAGACCCACCTGGCCTACGTCCGCGAGCGGCGCAGCGACGCCGACGGCGACGCCCTCCTCGAGGAAGCCCTCACCCGGCTGCACCAGCGCCGGGCCTGACGCCCGGTCGTCAGTCGCCGCGGCGCGGGCCGGGCACCGGCGACCGGGAGGCCCAGCGCGCGTTCTCGACGTCCCAGTAGTCCGAGCGCGGGCGGGTGCCCCTCGCGTACTGCACCGGCTCGGTCCACCCGCGAGCGGTCCCGGCGGCGCGGGGGGCGGGGACCGCATCGGTCACCAGGCGGTCGAGCACGGTCGCGTCGTCGCGGGTCATCGGGTGCTCCAAGGTGGTCCGGTCGGCTGGCGGCAGCTTGCCGCCTCCGCCGGGAGAGTCACCAGGCCGGCCCCGCGGATACAGCCGACCCCACCCGGGGGCGCGGCTCGTCGCTACCGCGCGCGACGGGGCACGTCGACCCGCGCCAGGTGGTCGCTGGTCAGGAACGCCCGCCGCAGCCCGTCACTGAGCCCCTCGAACGGGGAGAGCTGGGAGCGGTGCTCGGCGATGGCCGCCTCCCGCCGGTCGAGCACCGCGGTCGTGTCGAGGACGTCGGTGACCTCGGCGTCGTCGCGGCCCAGCGTCGCCGGGTCCAGCGAGTGGTAGGCGGTGTCGGGGCGCACCGCGCGCATCTCGTCCAGCCACCGGCGCAGCAGGCTGTTCGGGAGGCACTGCTCGACCAGCACCGGAGCCGCTCCGTCCGCGCCGCTCACCGCCCGGCGTGCCGCGGCGCCGACGTGCACGTGGTCGCGGTGCCCGTCGCTGCCGTCCAGGATCAGCAGGACCTGTGGCTGCAGCTCGTGCAGCAGTGCGCCCAGGACGCCGGCCACCTCGTCGACCGGCGCGGCGCACAGCGAGCCGTCGGCGAGGTCGCCGTCGAAACCGGAGTCCCGGTAGCCGAGCAGCTCCACCCGCCGCACCCCGAGGCGCTCGGCGGCGCGCCGGAGTTCGGCGGCCCGCGCGGTGGCCAGATCGGTGCCGTCGACGGATCCGGGGACGGGCTCACCGGCCTCGCCCCGGGTCGCGGACACGACGGTGAGCTCGGCTCCTAGCTGGGCGGCCCACGCGATCACCGAGCCGCAGCCGAACGTCTCGTCGTCGGGGTGCGCGACCGCCACCAGCCAGCGGTCGCCGGGGCGGACGTCGAGCAGCGGGTCACGCACGATGTCGGGCCCCCGTCCTCGGGACGCCGGCCCGCCGGGGCGGCTAGCCGGGTGGTGCCGGCAGCTTGCCCGCGGCCGCGCGGTCGAGCAACCACCTCGTGGCCCGGACGCCGTGGACCCCCGCGGCCGGCAGCTGCACCGGCTCGGCGTCCCCTTCCAGCGCGGCAGCCACCGCGGGCGCCTTCCCTTCGCCCGCGACCAGCAGCCAGACCTCCTCGGCCGTGTTGATGGCGGCGAAACCGAGGCTCACGCGGGTCGGCGGCGGCTTGGGGCAGTCGCGGACCGCGACGACGGGGCGCTCGTCCCGGACGGCCGGGGAGTCCGGGAAGATCGACGCGACGTGGCCCTCGGGGCCCATGCCGAGGAGCAGGACGTCGAACCGCGGGAGGGCCCGGCCCTCGGGAGCGGCGGCGGCCAGTTCGGCGGCGTACCAGGCGGCGGCGTCCTCCGGCTCGGCGAACTCGCCGTCGGACGGCGGCATGGCGTGGATCCGGTGCTCCGGCACGCCGACGCGGGCCAGCAGCGCACCGCGCGCCCCCTTCTCGTTGCGTTCGTCGCTGTCGGCGGGCACGAAGCGCTCGTCGCCCCACCAGACGTCCACGTGCTCCCAGTCGACGGTCTCCCGCACCGGCTCCTCGGCGAGGCGGGCGACGTGCTCCAGCACGGAGGTGCCGACGCCCCCACCGGTCAGCACCACCGACGCCGTCCCGTGCAGGGCCTGCGCCGCCGCCAGCCGAGCCACGAGGGCCTCCGCCACCGCCCGCGCCAGGGCGTCGGCGTCGATCTCGACGACGACGTCCGGCCGGGGGGCCGTCACGAGTCGCCGGCCGGCTTCGCGGCCGCCCGCTCGCGGGGGCGGGGACCGTCGCCGTCGCCGTTCTCCGCGGGGTCGAACCACACGTGCTCCCGGTCGGGGGAGCGGTCGGACAGGCCGGTCACCCCGGTCGCCGCCTGGAGGGCGTCGCTGTAGGGCTCGTCGCGGTCCAGCCGCCGCAGCTCCTCGCTCAGCAGGTCGCCGAGCACGCGGTCGGGCAGGGCGACCGTCGCCTCCGGCCGGTACGGCTGGGTGATGACGGCGCCACCGCGCCGGTCGGCCTGGATCCGCACCTCCTCGTCCTGGTCCAGCTGGAGCGTCACGGAGTCGACGCCGCTGGATCCGGGCTTGCGGCCACCGTCCTCGACGGCGACCGGGCAGCCGCACCGGGCGGAGATCCAGCCGGCCAGCAGCTGGGCGGTCGGGTTGCCGGAGTCGCCCTCGACGCGGGCGCCGCGGACGACCACCGGCTCACCGCGCCGACCGGAGACCGAGTCGAGGGTGGAGGCCAGGGTCGACCGCCAGGCGGTGCTGCGGGTCCACGCGAGGTCGGTGTCCCCGGGCGCGTAGTCGGCCGCGCGGGTCTTGAGGGCCGCCAGCGGGTCGGCCGCGATCGAGCTGTCGGTGATCCGCCGGTGGGCGAAGACCGCGAGCGCGTCGGTGGCCAGCTGCTCCGGGGGAGCGGCGTGCCACCAGGCCACGACGGGGGCGTCGGCGGCCAGCAGCGGCAGCACGACGGACTCGGCGTGCAGCCCGAGCCGTCCGTACATGCGCATGACCACGGCTTCGCCGGGGCCCAGCCGCCCGCCGATGAGCACCTCCGCGTCCAGCCGGGGTGCCGGGGCCTCGAGCTGGCGGCGGACGACGACGAGGATGCGGCAGGGGTGCGCCTCGGCGGCGTGGGTCGCCGCCTCCTCGGCCTCGGTCACCCGGCTCTCGTCGGCGACGACGACCAGGGTCAGCGCCACCCCGGAGAGCACGGCTCCGCCGGTGCGCCGCTGGGCGGCCAGCTCCTTCACGACGGCCGAGCCGGTGGTGTCCCACAGGGTCGTCACGGTGCCTCCTCGGATCGGCGCGGGAGCCGGGGCCTGGTCATGGTCGACGCCACCGTCGGCCCTCGGCCGCGAGCATCTCGTCGGCGGCGCGCGGGCCCCACTCGCCGGCGCGGTAGGGGTGCGGCGTCGTGCCGGCCCAGAACTCCTCGAGCGGGTCGATCACCGCCCAGGAGGCCTCCACCTCGGCGTTCCGCGGGAACAGCGTCGCGTCGCCGAGCAGCACGTCGAGCAGCAGCCGCTCGTAGGCCTCCGGGCTGGCCTCGGTGAACTGCTCGCCGTAGAGGAAGTCCATGGAGACGTCGCGGACCTCCATGACGCTGCCCGGGACCTTCGACCCGAACTTGAGGGTGACCCCCTCGTCCGGTTGCACCCGCACGACCAGCTGGTTGTTCCCCAGCTCCTCGGTGTCGGTGTCGGCGAACGGCAGGTGCGGGGCCCGCTTGAAGACCAGCGCGATCTCGGTGACCCGGCGGGGGAGGCGCTTGCCGGTGCGGAGGTAGAACGGCACCCCGGCCCAGCGGCGGGTCTCGACGCCGAGCCGGACGGCGGCGAACGTCTCCGTCCTCGACTCCGGGTCGACCCCCTCCTCCTGGCGGTAGCCGTTCGCCCGCTGCCCGGCCAGCCAGCCCGGCTCGTACTGGCCCCGGATGGCGAAGGTCTCGAGGTCCTCCGGCAGCGAGACGGCGCGCAGGATCTTGAGCTTCTCGGTGCGGATCTCCTCGGCGGAGAACTCGACCGGCTCCTCCATCGCCGTCAGCGCCAGCAGCTGGAGGAGGTGGTTCTGCAGGACGTCGCGGGCGGCGCCGGTCTTCTCGTAGAACTGCGCCCGGCCGCCGATGCCGACGTCCTCGGCCATGGTGATCTGCACGGAGTCGACGTTCTGGCCGTTCCAGACCGGCTCGAACAGGCTGTTGGCGAACCGCAGCGCCAGCAGGTTCTGGACGGTCTCCTTGCCCAGGTAGTGGTCGATGCGGAAGACGTCCTCGGCGCTGAACACCGAGTCGACCAGCTCGTTGAGCTCGCGACTCGACGGCAGGTCCTCGCCGAAGGGCTTCTCGACGACGACGCGCCGCCACCGCTCCGGCGTGCTCTGGGCCATGCCCGTGCGCTCCATCTGCTTGAGCACGGTGGGGAACATGGCCGGCGGGATGGAGAGGTAGAACGCGGCGTTGCCACCGATGCCGTGCGAGCCCTCGAGCTCCCGCAGGGTGTCGGCGAGCTGGTCGAACGCGTCGTCGTCGTCGAAGGACCCCTGGACGAAGCGGACGGTGGCGGCCAGCCGCTCCCAGACCTCCTCGCGCCACGGGGTGCGCGCGTGCTCCCGGGCGGAGTCACGGGAGAGCTCGGCGAAGTCCTGGTCCTCCCAGTCGCGGCGGGCGAAGCCCAGCAGCGCGAAGTTGGTGGGCAGCAGGCCGCGGTTCGCGAGGTCGTAGACCGCGGGCAGCAGCTTCTTGCGCGCCAGGTCGCCGGTGATGCCGAAGACGACGAGGGCGCACGGCTCGGGCACCCGGGGCAGCCGCCGGTCCCGCGGATCGCGCAGCGGGTTGGGGATCATGTCCGTCCTCGAGGTCGGAGGGGTGCCGTCGTCCGGGCGGCGGTGGACCGGACGACGGGGAGGGCTCAGCGGGTCAGGCCAGCAGCGACAGGAGCTGGCCCAGCCCGGCGGCGCGGTCGGTCAGGTGCAGGTGCAGCAGCGGGCGGTCGCGGTCGGCGAGCGCCTTGCGGTCGCCACCGGCCTGGGCCGCCTGCAGGGTGGCGAAGCTGTAGCCCTGCTCAGGCACGTCCAGGTCCTCGGCCACCACGCCGGTGAGCTGCAGGAACGCGCCGACCTGCGGGCCGCCCTTGTGGTACTGGCCGGTGGAGTGCAGGAAGCGCGGGCCCCACCCGAAGGTGACCGCGTGGCGGCCGCGCCGGGCGAGGGCGGCGCGGAGGTTCTCCGCGCTCGCGTCCCTCTCCCGGTCCAGGTAGGCCATCACCGCGAGGTAGCCGCGCGGCGGGACGGACGCCAGCAGCGCGTCGATCGCCAGGACCACCCCGTCGTGCGAGGAGAGGTCGACGCCGTCCAGCACGCCGCCGCTGCCCCGGACCTCGATCGCGCCGATCGTCGCCGCGGGCGGCTCGGAGGGCAGCCCCTCGCCGAGGATCCGCTGGGTGTTCTCCTTGCTCTCGGTGACGTTGGGCTGGTCGAAGGGGTTGATCCCCAGCACCCGCCCGGCCACCGCCGTGGCGTACTCCCAGCCGAGGAACTGCGCTCCGAGCGGACCGGTGACCCCGACGGACGGCTCGGCGCCGGGGGTGTCCGACCCGACGACCGCCAGCAGGACGTCGTCACCGGTGGCGCCCGGCGCGTCGACGGACTCGACGACGACGGGCAGGATGCCGCGGCCCTCCTTGCCGGTGGACTCGGCGACGAGCTGCTCGGCCCAGTCGCCGAAACCGGTGATGCCGGACCCGCCATCGGCCAGCGCCAGCTTGTCGCGCCCGGCGCGGAAGCCGGCCCCGAGGGCGATGCCGAGCTCGAGCACGGTGTTGTCCGGCTTGGCGAGCGTGCCGGCCAGCTCCTCGGCGTCGTCGAGCAGCGCCGCGACGTCGGCGCCGGCCAGGGCGGAGGGCACCAGGCCGAACGCGGACAGGGCGCTGTAGCGGCCGCCCACGTTCGGGTCGGCGAGGAACACCGCGCGGGCGCCCATCGCCGCGGCGGTCCCCGACAGGGGCGAGCCCGGGTCGGTGACGACGACGAAGCGCCGACCGATCTCCTTGTCGTCCAGGCCCGCGTCCGCGAACGCCCGGATGAACGCCCGGCGCTGGCTGTCGGTCTCGACCGTCCCGCCGGACTTCGAGCTGACCACGACCACGGTGCGGTCGAGGTTGCCCATCGCCGCGGCCACCTGCCCGGGGTCGGTCGTGTCCAGGACGACGAGCGGCACGCCCGCCGTCCGGCAGATGACCTCCGGCGCGAGCGAGGAACCGCCCATGCCGCACAGCACGATCCGGTCCAGGCCCTCGTCGGAGAGCTCGGCGCGGAGCTCGGCCAGCCGCGAGACCAGCTCGCGGGAGGTCGCCGGCAGGTCCAGCCAGCCGAGCCGGATGGCGGACTCGCTCTCCGCCTCGGGCCCCCACAGGGTGGCGTCCTTGCCGACCAGCCGGGCCGCGACGTCGTCCTCGGTGAGCGGGCCCCGGACGGTGTCGGGCACGTCCAGCCCGTGGACGGTGACCTCGAAGGTCATGCCTTGGCCTCGAGCTGCGTTCGCACCGACTCGGTCAGCTCGTCCCACGAGTCGACGAACTTCTGGACGCCCTCGTCCTCGAGCACGCGGAACACGTCGTCGAGGTCGATGCCGGCGTCGGCCACGGCCTTCATGACGGCGGCGGCGTCGTCGTAGGACTTCTGCACCGGCGTGCCCGGGCTGCCGTGGTCCGCGTAGGCCATCATCGTCTTCTCGGGCATGGTGTTGACCGTCCCCGGAGCGATGAGCTCGCTGATGTACATCGTGTCCGAGTACTCGGGGTTCTTGACGCCGGTCGACGCCCAGAGCGGCCGCTGCGGCACCGCGCCCTGCGCCTCCAGCGCCCGCCAGCGGTCGGAGGAGAAGACCTCCTCGTAGGCCTGGTAGGCCAGCTGGGCGTTCGCGATCCCGGCCTTGCCCTTGAGCGACGGGTCGGCGCCGGACTTGTCGAGCCGCTTGTCGATCTCGGTGTCCACCCGGGACACGAAGAACGACGCCACCGAGGCGATCCCGTCGAGGGAGCCGCCGTCGGCCACCCGCTTCTCCAGGCCGGACAGGTAGGCGTCCATGACCGCGCGGTAGCGCTCGAGGCTGAAGATCAGGGTGACGTTGACGCTGATCCCGTTGGCGATCGTCTCGGTGATCGCCGGCAGGCCGGCCTCGGTCGCGGGGATCTTGATGAAGAGGTTCGGCCGGTCGACCAGCCACCACAGGTGACCGGCCTCGGCGGCCGTCGCGTCGGTGTCGTGGGCCAGGCCGGGGGCCACCTCGAGGGAGACCCGGCCGTCACCGGGGGAGGCCGCCGCCACCGGGGCGAGCAGGTCGCAGGCGTCGCGGACGTCGGCGGCGGTGATGGTCCGCAGCGCCTCCTCGACACTCACCTTGCGGACGGCGAGGGCGTGCAGCTGGTCGTCGTAGGAGTCCGACCCGCTGATCGCCGCGGCGAAGATCGTCGGATTGGTGGTGACGCCGACGACCGAGTGACCGTCGACGAGGGACTGCAGGTTGCCGCTGCGGATGCGGTCACGGGAGAGGTCGTCGAGCCAGACGGCGACGCCTGCCTCGGAGAGCTCGGCCAGCTTCTCGTTCTGTGCCATGTCACTGCCCTTCTGGTGAGGTGGTGGAACGGCCACCCTTCAGGGGCCCGCGCCGAGCCTGCGAGGTGTGGGGGGAAGGGTGGTCCTTCATCAGCGGTCGCCGGTGGGGTGGGGGAGACCGCCTGTGGCGCGGACCGGGCCGGCCGGGACGCCGGGGCCCGCCGCGGCGGCCTCGATGCTCTCGCGCGCGGCGGCCACGACCGCCTCGTCGGTCAGCCCGAACTGCTCGTACAGGACGGTGTAGGCGGCGCTGGCGCCGTAGTGGGTGAGGCCGACGATCCGGCCGGCGTCACCCACGAACTCGCGCCAGCCCATGGGCACGCCGGCCTCGACGCTCACGCGGGCGCGGACCGAGAGCGGGAACACCTCGTTCTTGTAGGCGTCGTCCTGCTCGGCGAACCACTCGACGCACGGCACCGAGACCACGCGCGTCGGGACGCCGTCGGCCTCCAGCCGCTCGCGGGCGGCGACGGCGATCTGCACCTCCGAGCCGGTGCCCATCAGGATCACCTCGGGGGTGCCGCCGGACGCCTCGGCCAGCACGTAGGCGCCGCGGGCGGTGCCCTCGGCCGAGCCGGAGTCGCCGCGGTCGAAGACCGGCAGGTTCTGCCGCGACAGCAGCAGGCCGGCCGGGCGGTCGTTGTGCTCCAGGATCGTCCGCCAGGCGACGGCGACCTCGTTGGCGTCGGCGGGCCGGACGACGTCCAGGCCGGGCATGGCCCGCAGCGCGGCGAAGTGCTCGATCGGCTGGTGGGTCGGACCGTCCTCGCCCAGGCCGATGGAGTCGTGGGTCCAGACGTAGATGACCGGCAGCTGCATGAGCGCGGCCAGGCGGACGGCGCCGCGCATGTAGTCGGAGAAGGTGAGGAACGTGCCGCCGTACACGCGGGTGCCGCCGTGCAGCGCGATGCCGTTCATGACGGCACCCATCGCGTGCTCGCGGACACCGAAGTGCAGCGTGCGGCCGTAGGGCCCACCGGTCCACATCTTGGTCTGGCGGGCCGACGGCAGGAACGACGGTTCGCCCTTGACGGCGGTGTTGTTGCTCTCCGCGAGGTCGGCGGAACCGCCCCAGAGCTCGGGGAGCTCCGGGTAGAGGGCGGCGAGCACCTCGCCGGACGCCTTGCGGGTGGCCACGCCCTTCGGGTCGGCGTCCCAGCTGGGCAGCTTCTCCGCCCAGCCCTCGGGGAGGGTGCGGGTCGACATGCGCTCGAGCAGCGCGACCGCCTCGGCGTTGCCCTGCTTCCAGGCGTCGAACTCCTTCTGCCAGGCCGCGTGGGCCTCCCGGCCGCGGTCGACGACCTTGCGGGCGTGCTCGATGACCTCGGGGGCGACCTCGAAGGTCTGCTCGGGGTCGAAGCCGAGGATCTCCTTGGTGGCCTTCACCTCGTCGTCGCCGAGGGCGGAGCCGTGCGCGGCGCCGGTGTTCTGCTTGTTCGGCGCCGGCCAGGCGATGATCGTCTTGAGCTGGATGAACGACGGGCGGCCGGTCTCCGCCTTCGCGGCGGCGAACGCGGCGTCGACCGCGGCCAGGTCCTCGCCGTCCTCGACGCGCTGCACGTGCCAGCCGTAGGCCTCGTAGCGCTTGGCGACGTCCTCGGTGAAGGCGACGTTCGTGTCGTCCTCGATGGAGATCTTGTTGTCGTCGTAGACCAGGACCAGGTTGCCCAGCTGCTGCGTGCCGGCCAGGGACGACGCCTCGCCGCTGACGCCCTCCTCCAGGTCGCCGTCGGAGGCGAAGGCCCAGATGGTGTGGTCGAAGAGGCTCTCGCCCTCGGGGGACTCGGGGTCGAACAGGCCGCGCTCGCGGCGGGCGGCCATCGCCATGCCGACCGCGTTGCCGACGCCCTGGCCGAGCGGCCCGGTGGTCGTCTCCACGCCGGGGGTGTGGTTGACCTCGGGGTGCCCCGGGGTCTGCGAGCCCCAGGTCCGCAGCGCCTGGAGGTCGTCGAGCTCCATGCCGTAGCCGGACAGGTAGAGCTGGACGTAGAGGGTCAGGCTCGAGTGGCCCATCGACAGCACGAACCGGTCGCGACCGACCCAGTTCGGGTCGCTCGGGTCGTGCCGCAGCCACTTCTGGAAGAGCAGGTAGGCGGTGGGAGCCATGCTCATCGCCGTCCCGGGGTGGCCGTTGCCGACCTTCTGGACGGCGTCCATCGCCAGGACCCGCGCGGTGTCGATCGCGCGCCGGTCGAGCTCGCCGAACCCGTCCGGGAGGGTCGGGTTCGGCTGGGCCGGGCTGCCGGTCGGGCTGTCCGAGGCGGCTTCGGCCGGGGCTTCGGACCGGGTGCTCTGCGTCATGTGCTGGGTGCTCCCTCGAGATGTGGCTCTCTGTCGTGCGACCGGCGTGGCGTCGTGCGGCCGGCGCCCGGGCCCGCGCTGGTCCGGGGACGCACCGTCATCGTCGACGTCGGCCCTACCCGCTGCGCACGCAGCAACAACGTGATCAACCCTAGTCATCCGCGCACCGGCCGCGACGTGGCCGGTGCGCCGTCCGGGCTACAGTGGCTCGCGTTCCCATCCCCGGTTCGAAGGGATCCCGTGGTGCCCTGCTGCCCGCGCGCTTCCGCGCACGAGGGCACCCGGTGACGGCGCTGTCCGAGCGCCGCGCCGCCCCCGCTCACCGCACGCCCAGCGCACTCCGCGCCCGGGTCGGCGCCTACGTCGCGCTGACCAAGCCGCGGATCATCGAGCTGCTGCTCGTGACGACGGTCCCGGCGATGATGCTGGCCGCGCGCGGCTGGCCGTCCCTCTCGCTGCTGCTCGTCACGCTGCTGGGCGGCACCCTCGCGGCGGGCGCGGCCAACGTCTTCAACTGCTACTTCGACCGGGACATCGACCGGTTGATGCACCGCACGCAGAAGCGGCCGCTGGTCACCGGTGCGGTCAGCCCCCGGGCGGCGCTGGTCTTCGGTGCCGTGCTGACCGTCTCGTCGATCGTGCTCCTCGCGGTGACGACGACGCTGCTGGCCGCCGCCCTGGCCGCGGGGGCGATCTTCTACTACGCCGTCCTCTACACGATGGTGTTCAAGCGGCACACCCGGCGGAGCACGGAGTTCGGCGGGGTGCCCGGCGCGGCACCGGTGCTCATCGGCTGGGCCGCGGTCACCGGGTCCCTCGACTGGCCGGCCGTCGTCGTGTTCGGCGTCGTCTTCTGCTGGCAGATGCCGCACTTCTGGGCGCTGGCCATGCGGTTCAAGGACGACTACGCGCGGGCCGACGTCCCGATGCTGCCGGTGGTGACGACGGCGCTGTCCGTGGGGCGGCAGACGGTCGCCTGGGCCTGGGTGACCGTCGCGGTCTCCCTGCTGCTGTGGCCGGTGGGCGCCGGCTACGGCATCGGCCTCGGCTACGCGGTCCCCGCGGCGCTGCTGGGCGGCTGGTTCGTCCTGGAGTCGCACCGCCTGCTGACGCGCATCAAGCGCGGTGGCGAGACCAGGCCGATGCAGCTGTTCCACGTGTCGATCTCGTACCTGGCGCTGCTGATGGTCGCGATCGTCGTCGACGCCATCGTCTGACGGGTGCGCCGCGACCTCCCCAACGCGCGGATGGGGCAGCTGGTCGGATGGGACGGCCGCACCTATTCCATCCGCACGCCGCGGATCGAGCCGCCCGAGGTCGAGGCGCTGATCGGATCCGGGTACCCGGTCGTCACGTACTTCCCAGGCGGGCGGCTCGTCTGGCACGACGAGGAGGACGCCTGGCCGGCCTGGGCCGACGCGCGCAGCGCCCTGGGGACGGTGCGCGCCGGGCGCTGGGAGTCACCCGACGGGTCGCTCGCCGTGGTGCTCGTCTGGCACGAGTGAGCGCCCACTGTCGCTCGGTCGGGCAATGTCGGTCAGCGGGTGGCGGTCGCGGTCTTCGACGGCGTGCCCACCGGGAGCTCGGACGCCGGCCCGCGGACCGACCAGACCAGCCGCGCGGTGTAGGCGGTGATCAGCACGGCGCCCAGCATGTGCAGCAGCACCAGGGCGATCGGCAGGTCGGTGAAGTACTGCACGTACCCGACGACGCCCTGCGCGAGCTGGACGATCAGCAGGTCGCGGGCGGCCCGGCGGACCCGGCCGGGGGAGTCGGTGGCGTGCAGCGCCACCAGCAGCGCGATGGTCAGGCCCAGCAGCAGGAAGACGACGTCGGCGTGCAGCTGGCTGACCAGCTCGGGGTCGAAGCCCATCCGGACCGGTGCCGCCGCGGGGTCCTCGGGGACGTCGCCGCTGTGCGGGCCGCTGCCGGTGACGATCGTGCCCAGCACGAGGACCACGCCGGTGACCGCCGCGATGCCGGCGATCAGCAGGACGAAGGGACGGCGCAGCAGCGGCTGGCCGACGCCCGGCTCGCGCGAGCGCAGCCACAGCGTCGTCGCCAGTGCGACCAGGACCGCCGACACCAGGAAGTGCGCGGCCACCGTCCACGGGTTCAGGCCGGTCAGCACGGTGACCCCGCCGAGCAGGGCCTGCGTGGGGATGCCGAGGAACGTGAGGAGAGCGAGCGGGCGCAGGTCTCGCCGCGGCGACCGCCACACGGCCACGACGGTCGCGACGGCCGCCGCGGTGAGCACGAAGGTGAGCAGCCGGTTGCCGAACTCGATGGCCCCGTGGCCGGCGAGCTCCGGCGTCGCCACGAAGCTCTCGTCGGTGCAGCGCGGCCAGGTCGGGCAGCCCAGGCCGGAGCCGGTCAGCCGGACCAGCCCGCCGGTGACGACGATCAGGCCGTTGGCGACCGCGTTGACCAGCGCGACGCGGGAGACGGTCGCGGGCGAGAAGGACGTGGGCAGGACCGGCACGGCCCCGATGCTAGAAGGACCCCCTGCCCCGCACCGCTCGCAGTCTCGCGGCGGGACCCTGCAGGGGGCCATCCCGTGAGGCTGCTCACGCGACGGCCACCCAGGTCGGCTTTCTTAGGTCGACCTTGGTTGCGAGGTCCGGGAAATAGGACACACTCGTGTTGTGGAAAGCGTCGTGGCACACCCGCGTCCGTCGGCGACGGCCGACGACGGGCGCACCCGCGACCGCGTCAGCGCGCTGCTCATGGAGCACGGGCCGCAGACCGCCACGGAGCTGGCCACCCGGCTGGGCATCTCGCCGGCCGCCGTCCGCCGGCACCTGGACTCCCTCGTGGCCGCAGGCCGGCTCGAGGAGCGGCTGACGCGCGACGCGCACCGCGGGCGGGGACGGCCCGCCCGCCGCTTCCACCTCACCGACGCCGGCCGGGCGACCTTCCCGCACGCGTACGACGACCTGGCGCTCACCGCGCTCCGCTACGTCGCCGCCTCCGGGGGCCCCGACGCCGTCCGGGCCGTCGCCGAGCAGCAGCTGGCCGGGCTCGAGGCCCGCGCCTCCAGCGCCGTGCAGCAGGCGGTCGACGCCAACCCGGGCGAGCCCGTGGATCGCGCCCAGGCCCTCGCGGCCGCCCTCACGGCCGAGGGCTACGCTGCCACGGCCTCGGCGATCTCCGGCGGGGGGCAGCTCTGCCAGCACCACTGCCCGGTGGCGCACGTGGCCGCGGAGTTCCCCCAGCTGTGCGAGGCCGAGACCGCGGTGATCGGCCGGCTCGTGGGCACCCACGTGCAGCGGCTGGCCACGATCGCCCACGGCGACGGGATCTGCACCACACACATCCCCGGACCACTTCGCCGGGGGAACAGAACTGCCCCAGAACGCCCTGTACCGGGTGAGCGTGCAGCGCCCGATCGCGCGCGCACCCAGTCCGCCAGCACCACCCCCACGAACGACCGGGAGAGGACGCCCGCATGACCAGCACCCAGCAGCCGGTGAGCAGCACGCCGCTCACGCAGGACGAGCAGATCGACGCGCTCGGCCGGTACGAGTACGGCTGGGCTGACGCCGACGTCGCCGGTGCCTCGGCCCGCCGCGGGATCGACGAGGACGTCGTCCGCGACATCTCCGCCCGCAAGAGCGAGCCCGAGTGGATGCTCGAGCGCCGCCTCAAGGCCCTCAAGCTCTTCGGGCGCAAGCCCATGCCCGACTGGGGCTCGGACCTCTCCGGCATCGACTTCCAGAACATCAAGTACTTCGTGCGCTCCACCGAGGCGCAGGCGGCCTCGTGGGAGGACCTGCCCGACGACATCAAGAACACCTACGACCGGCTGGGCATCCCGGAGGCGGAGAAGCAGCGCCTCGTCTCGGGTGTCGCCGCGCAGTACGAGTCCGAGGTCGTCTACCACCAGATCCAGAAGGAGCTGGAGGACCAGGGCGTCATCTTCCTGGACACCGACTCCGCCCTGAAGCAGCACCCGGAGATCTTCCAGGAGTACTTCGGCTCGGTGATCCCGTCCGGCGACAACAAGTTCGCCGCGCTGAACACCGCCGTCTGGTCGGGTGGCTCGTTCATCTACGTGCCGAAGGG
>DASQTE010000491.1:0-8942 GCA_035642035.1 Blastococcus sp. | reverse complement strand
GGGGCCGCGGACGGTGGCTTCGGCGGGGGCACGTAGTACAGCTGGCGGGTCCACACCCACCGCGCCTGGACGGCGCTCCAGAGCAGCGCCGCGGCGATGACCGTCCACGCGAGGGTCAGCCGGTCCAGCCAGCCGTCCTCCGGGATGGCGCCCAGCACCGCGAAGAGCACCAGCGCCTTGACCAGGAAGGTTCCCAGCGCGGCCGGCAGCGCGAAGGCGTCGTCGATCCGCCCGGCCCAGGCGATCACCACCGCGGAGACGCAGAAGAACGCCGCGACCGTCGCCGCGCCGGCCAGCACGCCCACGGCGCTCCCCCAGCCGCCGACGAGCCCGGCGACCGGGGCGGCGACCGCCGTCGCGGCAGCGGTGACGAGGAGGCCCGGCCGCAGGAACGAGATGTCCCAGGGGGCGTCGCTGCGCGGTGGCCGTGCGGCGGGGGCGGTCACCGGAGCACCTGCTCGGCCCCGGCGGCCTGCTGCTCCGGGCCGGGCCTGCTGCTCCGGGCCGCCGCCTGGGTCCGCACCGCGCGCGCGGTGGGGTGCTCGGCGCGGCTGCGCTCGCGCTGCGCGGCCAGTTCCGCCGCCCGCGCCTCCCGGGCGGCCCGCCGGGCGCGCGGGCTGAGGACGACGACGACGCCCACCACCAGCAGGACGGCGATCGCGACGAGCAGTTCCGCCTGGCCGCCGGTGATGGACAGGCCCACCGCGCCGAAGGACAGCAGCGCCGCCCAGAAGTACATGACCAGCACCGCGCGGCGGTGCGAGTGGCCGATGGAGAGCAGCCGGTGGTGCAGGTGCATCTTGTCCGGCGAGAACGGCGACTGCCCCTTGCGCGTCCGCCGGACGACCGCCATGAGCAGGTCGACGAACGGGATGAACAGGATCGCGATCGGCACGAGGAGCGGCAGCGCGAGCGGCAGCAGGCTGGCTGCGGAGTCGAAGGACTGCGGGTCCACTCCCCCGGTCGCCGTCACCGCGGCGGCCGAGAGCATCAGCCCGACGAGCATCGACCCGGAGTCGCCCATGAAGATCCGGGCCGGGCTGAAGTTGTGCGGCAGGAAGCCGATGCAGGCGCCGGCCAGGACGGCGGTGATCAGCGCGGGCGCGCTGGCGACGTCGTCGTAGCCGACCACCCCGAGGTGGTAGCTGTAGGCGAAGAAGGCCAGCGCGGCGATCGCCGAGACCCCGGCCGCGAGCCCGTCCAGGCCGTCGATGAAGTTGAGCGCGTTCACCGTGGCGACGGTCAGCAGGATCGTCAGGGGCACGCCCACGTCGGGGCCCAGCGAGATCGTGCCGATGTCGGCGACCGGCAGGAACAGGAAGGCCAGCTGCACGCCGAGCAGCACGAGGACCCCGGCGGCGGCGATCTGCCCGGTGAGCTTGGTCAGGGCGTCCAGCCCCCAGCGGTCGTCGAGGACGCCGAGGAGGCAGATCAGACCGCCCGCGACAAGGACCGCGATGGTCTGGGAGTCGTCGAAGGTGCGCTGGAGGGCCGGCAGCCGCGTGGCGACGAGGATCGCGGCGGCCACGCCGACGTACATCGCGACCCCGCCGCCCCGGGGCGTCGGGATGACGTGCACGTCCCGCTCCCGGGGGGCCGCCATCATCCGCGCCCGGATGGCGACCATCCGGACGACCGGCGTGGTCAGGAAGGTGACCAGCGCGGCGGTGAGGAGGACGACGGCGTACTCGCGCACGGGTCGGACCCCCACTCGATCGACTCGCTGCGGTCACCCCGCGACGCACGGGGCGTACCCACGGTATCGCTCCGACGTGGCGATCCTCCGGTTCGCGCCGCGGCCAGGTACCGTCCCGGCCGCCGCTGAGCCGGTACGAGTCCTCCTCGCGGGACCCCTCCGGGGCCTCCTCGTCGGCTCAGTCCGTGAGCTCCGGGACCACTTCCCGCAGCCGCTCGAGGGGCAGGGCGCCGACCCGCAGCACCCGCGGCACCGGGCGGGTGCAGTCCACGATCGTGCTGGCGGCCGAGCCCTGCCGCGGGCCGCCGTCGAGGACGACGGCGGCGTGGCTGCCCAGCTGCTCGACCGCCTGCGCGGCCGTCGTGGCGGCCGCCCGGCCCGATCGGTTGGCGCTGGACACGGCCAGCGGTCCCGTCCGCCGCAGGAGGTCGCGGGCGATGTCGTCGTCCGGGAGCCGGACGGCGACGGTGCCTTCGGCGTCGCCGAGGTCCCAGGCGAGGGACGGCGCGTGCTCGAGGACCAGCGTGAGCCCGCCGGGCCAGAACGCCTCCGCGAGCTGGTGCGCGATCGGCGGGAGCTTCACGACCAGGCCCGACAGCGTGGACGCCTCACCGATCAGGACCGGTACCGGCATCGCGCGTCCACGGTTCTTCGCGGCCAGCAGGCCGGTGACGGCCGCCGGGGTGAAGGCGTCGGCCGCGACGCCGTAGACCGTGTCCGTCGGGAGCAGCACCAGGTCGCCCTGCGTGATGGCGGCGGCCGCCGCGTCGAGACCGGCGGCGCGCGCCTCGGGGTCGGTGCAGTCGAAGAGTTCAGGCACGGCAGAGGAGTCTCCCCCACCGGGTGTCAGGACCGCCGGGCGGTCGTGAAACGTGGGCGGCCGGCGAGGTCGGGATGGTCCTCGACGTCGGTGAACGCCCCGTGCGCGCGGACCACGGCGGGCAGCGCGGTGCCCTGCTGGTCGGCGTGCTCGATGCCGAGCCACCCGCCGGGGTGCAGCAGCCGCGCGGCGACGGTCAGCATCCCGCGGACGACGTCCAGGCCGTCCGGTCCGCCCCAGAGGGCCAGCGGCGGGTCGTGGTCGGCCACCTCGCGCGGCAGGACGGCGTCGTCGGGCACGTAGGGCGGGTTGGAGACGACGACCGCGACGCGGCCGTCGAGCTCCGACAGCAGCGCCTGGTCTGTCATGTCGCCCGCCACGACGCCGACGGCGGTGTCCCCCGCGGCGGCGCGGGTCATGGCGTTGTGCCGGGTCCAGGCGATGGCCCCGAGGTCCCGCTCGACGGCGGTCACCCGTGCGCCGGGGTGCTCGTGCGCGATCGACAGGGCGATGGCGCCCGAGCCGCTGCCCAGGTCGACGACGATCGGGCCGTCCAGGCCGGCCAGCCGCTCCAGCGCCCAGCCGGTCAGCTGCTCGGTCTCCGGGCGGGGCACGAAGACCCCTGGGCCGACCGCGAGCTCGAGGTGGCGGAAGGCGGCGCGGCCGGTCAGGTGCTGCAGCGGCACGCGGTCGGCCCGCTGCCCGACGAGCTCGGCGAAGCGGGCGGCGTCGTCCCCGGGGGCCTCGTCGAGGGTGAGGAGCCTGCCGCGGGGGACGTCGAGGACGTGGGCGAGCAGCAGCTCGGCGTCCACCCGTGGGGACTCCACCCCGGCCTCGGCGAGGCGCCGGGCGGCGTCGCCCAGCATCGTCCGGACGTTCAGGACCCGGCCGCCAGCAGCTCGGCGCTGTGCGCGCCGATCAGCGCGTCGATCACGGCGTCGAGGTCACCGTCGATGACCTGGTCGAGGTTGTGCGCCTTGTAGCCGACGCGGTGGTCGGCGATCCGGTTCTCCGGGAAGTTGTAGGTCCGCACCCGCTCGCTGCGGTCCATGGTGCGCACCTGGCTGCGGCGCTGGTCGCTGGCCGCGGCGGCGGCCTCCTCGCGGGCGGCGGCCAGCAGCCGCGACCGGAGCACCCGCAGCGCGGACTCCCGGTTCTGCAGCTGGCTCTTCTCGTTTTGCGAGCTGACCACGATGCCGCTGGGCAGGTGGGTGATGCGGACGGCGGAGTCGGTGGTGTTGACGCTCTGCCCGCCCGGACCGGAGGACCGGAAGACGTCGATGCGGAGGTCGTTCGGATCGACCTGGACGTCGACCTCCTCCGCCTCGGGCAGGACCAGGACGCCGGCGGCCGACGTGTGGATGCGGCCCTGCGACTCTGTGACCGGCACGCGCTGGACGCGGTGCACGCCGCCCTCGAACTTCAGCCGGGACCAGATCCCCTCGTCGGTGCGCGACTTGATGGCGACCGCGACGTCCTTGTAGCCGCCGAGCTCGGCGTCGACGGCGTCGAGGACCTCGGTCGACCAGCCGCGGCGCTCGGCGTAGCGCAGGTACATGCGCAGCAGGTCGCCCGCGAACAGGGCCGACTCCGCGCCGCCCTCCCCCGCCTTGATCTCGAGGATGACGTCCTTGTCGTCGTCGGGGTCACGGGGCAGGAGCTGCTCGCGCAGCCGCCCGTCGAGCTCCTCGACCCGCTGCTCCAGCACGGTGGCCTCGGCGGCGAAGGACGCGTCCTCGCCCGCGAGCTCGCGGGCCGTCGAGAGGTCGCCGCGCGCCTCCTCCAGCGCCCGCGCCGTCTCGACGAGCGGCGCCAGCTGGGCGTAGCGGCGGCCCAGCCGCCGGGCGCGGGACTGGTCGGCGTGCACCGAGGGGTCGGCGAGCTCGCGTTCCAGGGAGGCGTGCTCGTCGAGCAGCACCGACAACCGTTCAGGGGTGCTCACCGGTGGACTCCTCTCGAGCTGACGGCGGACATGACGACGGCGCCCGTCCCACCCCGGGAAGGGGCGGCACGGGCGCCGTCGGAGGAGCTACTTGCCGGCGGTCTCGGAACCGGCCGGGGTGCGCTTGCCGAACCGCTTCTCGAAGCGGGCGACGCGGCCACCGGTGTCCAGGATCTTCTGCTTGCCGGTGTAGAAGGGGTGGCACGCAGAGCAGACCTCGACGGTCAGCTGACCGGTCGGGGAGGTGCTGCGGGTCTGGAACGTGTTGCCGCAGCCGCAGGTCACGGTGGTGACGTTGTAGGCCGGGTGGATGTCGGGCTTCATTTCGCCTCTTCTGCGTCAAGTCTGTGTCGTTCGAGGGGTGGAACGCCGGCAGCCGGTCGTTATTCCGGCCCCGCAGCGGGGCTCGGCCGACCAGTCTCCCAGATCGGCCGGGCGGTGATGGAACGGCCCCCGTCCAGGGCCCCGCCCTGAGCTCGCGAAGGGTGGGGAGGACGGGGGTCCTTCCTCAGTCCTGGCCGGGACCCAGCGTCGTCTTCTGGATCTGCATGAGGAACTCGACGTTGTTGCGCGTCTTCTTCAGCTTGTCCAGGAGCAGCTCCAGCGCCTGCTGCGGCTCGAGTGCGGCGAGCACCCGGCGCAGCTTGATCACGATGGCCAGCTCGTCGGGATTCATCAGGATCTCTTCCTTGCGGGTACCCGACGCGTTCACGTCGACCGCGGGGAAGACCCGCTTGTCCGCCAGCCGGCGGTCGAGCTTGATCTCGGCGTTACCGGTGCCCTTGAACTCCTCGAAGATGACCGTGTCCATCGTGGAGCCGGTCTCGACCAGCGCCGAGGCGATGATGGTCAGCGAGCCGCCGTTCTCGATGTTGCGGGCCGCACCGAGGAAGCGCTTGGGCGGGTACAGCGCCGTGGAGTCGACACCACCGGAGAGGATGCGCCCGCTGGCGGGGGCCGCCAGGTTGTAGGCGCGGCCCAGGCGGGTGATCGAGTCCAGCAGGACGACGACGTCGTGGCCCATCTCCACCAGGCGCTTGGCCCGCTCGATGGACAGCTCCGCGACCGTGGTGTGGTCCGACGGCGGCCGGTCGAAGGTCGAGGCGATGACCTCGCCCTTCACCGAGCGCTGCATGTCGGTGACCTCTTCGGGCCGCTCGTCGACGAGGACGACCATGAGGTGGCACTCGGGGTTGTTCGTCGTGATGGCGTTGGCCAGCGCCTGGAGCACCATCGTCTTGCCGGCCTTCGGCGGGCTGACGATGAGCGCCCGCTGGCCCTTGCCGATCGGCATGACCAGGTCGATGACCCGGGTGGTCAGCACGTGCGCCTCGGTCTCGAGGCGCAGCCGCTCCTGCGGGTAGAGCGGCGTCAGCTTCGTGAACTCCGGCCGGCGCTTGGCCTGCTCGGGGTCGAGCCCGTTGACGGTGTCGAGCCGGACCAGCGCGTTGTACTTGTCCTTGCGCTCGCCCTCGCGGGGCTGGCGGACGGCGCCGGTGATGGCGTCACCGCGGCGCAGGCCGTAGCGGCGCACCTGCGACAGCGAGACGTAGACGTCGTTCGGGCCGGTCAGGTAGCCGGACGTGCGGACGAACGCGTAGTTGTCGAGCACGTCGAGGATGCCGGCGACGGGCAGCAGGACGTCGTCCTCGCTGACGGTCGGCTCGCCCTGCTCGAAGCGCTCGCGGCCGCCGCCGCTGCGCTTGTTGCGGTCGCGGTAGCGCCGCCCGCGACGGCCGCGGCCGCCCTCGAAGTCGTCGTCGTCGTCCTCGACGCCGGTGCTGCGGCCGTCGTTGCGGTTGTCGTTCCGGTTGTCCGGACGACCGCCGCGGTCGTTGCGGTCCGGGCCCCGGTTGCCGTCGCGAGGACCGCCGTCACGGGCACCGGCGTCACGGTTACCGCCGTCGCGGGCGGCGTCACGGTTGCCGCCGTCCCGGGGTGCGGCGTCACGGTTGCCGCCGTCACGGGGTGCGCCGTCACGGGCACCGCCGTCACGAGGGGCGCCGTCCCGGTCACCGCGGTTGCGGTTGCGGTCCCGGCCGCGCTGCGGGCGGTCGACGTCGGTGCGCTGGTCGCCGTCGGCGGGCGCGCTGTCGGTCGAAGGCGCAGCGGTGTCCTGGCCGGTGGCCTCGGCGGGCTCGGCCGCCGGTGCGACGTCGGCGGACGGGGAGCCGGCCGGGCGGCTGGCGCCACGGCGGGTCCTGGCGGGGCGCACCTTCTCGGCGGGCTCGGCCGGCTCCGTGGTGCCGGTCAGCGGGCCGCCGTTGGCGCCGCCGGAGACCGGGGCCTCGAGCGGGGCCGAGGAGGCGGCGGTGCCGCGGGCCGCGGGAGCGCCCCCGGTGCTCGGGGCACCGTTGGCCGGCGCACCGTCGGACGGGGCGCCGCTGGTGCCCGCGCCCACCTGGCGGGCGGAGATGGCGGCGACGAGGTCGCCCTTGCGCATCCGGCCGGTGCCGGAGATGCCCAGCTCGCCGGCGAGCCGCTGCAGCTCGGGCAGCAGCATCCCCGACAGGCCGTTGCCGCGGCGACGGGAGGTGCCCGTCGTCCCAGAAGCGGCAGTCGCCTCGGCCTGGCCGGCAGCATCCTGCGCACCGGTCACGGCGAGGTCGGTGGTTTCACTCACGTACAGGTCCTTCCCTGCGGTGACCTGCGCCTTACCGGCGCAGGGGTCCCCCGGCCCCTGGAGGTCCGGCCGGGAGGCGGGAACGCAGAAGGGAACGGGTCGAAAAGATGCGAGGCGGATCAGCGGCGAAGAGAGATCGTCTGCTTCGGCCCCGCGCGAGGCTCGCCCGAGTGGGCGGCTACGCCGTGAGCCTAGACGCAGCTCACGGACTCGACAACACCGGTCGGTTCCAGTGTGTTCCTCGTTACCGAGACGATACCTGCGGGTTCCCTTCGAGAACCCGCGCCCCACCGTGGTCGACGTCCAGCGGGAGCACGGTCCACCCCGACGGAGCCTCGTCCCGGACCGTTCCGAGGTCGGCGGTACCGGCTGTCAGCACCAGCAGGCTCGGCCCGGCCCCGGAGACGACGGCGGCCAGGCCGCGCTCGCGGAGCCGGTCGACGAGTGCGAGCGACCCGGGCATCGCGGCAGCGCGCTGCTGCTGGTGCAGCCGGTCCTCGGTCGCGTCCAGCAGCAGCTCGGGCTGCCGCGTGAGCGCGTGGACCAACAGCGCGGCGCGGCCGGCGGCGTGCGCGGCGTCGGCGTGCGGCACGGTCGCCGGGAGCAGGCCCCGGGCCACGTGGGTCGACAGGGTCCCGTCGGGGACCAGCACCACCGGCAGGACGGAGGGCGCGACGTCCAGCCGGGCGGCGCGGGCGCCCTCCGGCGTCATCCACGACAGCGTGGCGCCGCCGAGCAGGCAGGCTGCGACGTTGTCGGGGTGGCCCTCCAGCTCGGTGGTCAGCCGCAGCACCGCGTCTGGGTCGACCGCCTCGACGTCGGGGCACAGCGCCCAGGCGGCGACGACGCCGGCGACGACGGCCGCGGCCGATGACCCCATCCCCCGGCCCTGCGGGATGGTGTTCTCGGCGACGACGCGCAGCCCGGCCGGCGACCACCCGAGCTCCGTGCACGCGGCCCGGAAGGCCCTGATGACGAGGTGCGACTCGTCCGTCGGCAGCTCACCCGCGCCGACGCCGGAGACCTCCACCACGAGGCCGGAGCCGGTCTCCGCGAACTCGAGGACGTCGTGCCGGGTGAGCGCCAGCCCGGCGCAGTCGAACGCCGGCCCGAGGTTGGCGCTGGTGGCGGGGACCCGGACCCGGACCGCCGTCACAGGCCGAGCTGGGCGGCCGCGGCGGCCGCGTCGACCGGGATCGTCACCGGCGCCGGCGCGCCCGAGATCGCCCACTCCGGGTCCTTGAGCCCGTTGCCGGTCACGGTGCAGACCACGCGCTGGCCCGGCTCGAGCTCGCCGGCGGCGGCGACCTGCAGCAGCCCGGCGACGGACGCGGCCGAGGCGGGCTCGACGAAGACGGCCTCGGTGCGGGCCAGCAGGCGGTACGCCGCCAGGATGGCCCGGTCGGTGACGGCGTCGATCCTGCCGCCGGATTCGTCGCGCGCGGCCAGCGCCTTGGTCCAGGAGGCCGGGTTGCCGATCCTGATCGCCGTCGCGATCGTGCTGGGGTTCTCCACCACCTGGCCGCTGACGATCGGCGCGGCACCGGCGGCCTGGAAGCCCCACATCCGCGGCATGCGGGTGGCGATGCCGTCGGCGGCGTACTCGCGGTAGCCCTGCCAGTAGGCGGTGATGTTGCCGGCGTTGCCGACCGGCAGGCAGTGGATGTCCGGGGCCTCGCCGAGGACGTCGACGATCTCGAAGGAGGCCGTCTTCTGCCCCTCGATGCGGTACTGGTTGACGCTGTTGACCAGGCTGACCGGGTAGTCGATGGCGAGCTTGCTGGCCAGCGCCAGGCAGTCGTCGAAGTTGCCCTCGACCTGCAGCAGCTTGGCCCCGTGCACCAGCGCCTGGGCGAGCTTG
>DASQTE010000490.1:0-20104 GCA_035642035.1 Blastococcus sp. | reverse complement strand
GCGGACCAGGCGATGCCGAAGTCGGTGATCTTCACGCTGCCGTCGGGCCGCACGAGGATGTTCCCCGGCTTGACGTCGCGGTGGACCATGCCGGCCTGGTGCGCCTCGCCGAGGCCGAACGCGGTCTGCCGCAGCAGGGAGAGGGTGGTCTCGGTGCCCAGCGCCCCCTCACGGGCGACCAGGGCGGACAGCGGCTCCCCCTCGACGAGCTCCATGACGAGGTAGGCGAGCGTCTCGCCGGTGCCGTCCTGCGCGGTCTCCTCGCCGTAGTCGAAGACGGCCGCGATGTTGGGGTGGCTGAGGGAGGCGGCGTGCTGGGCTTCGGCACGGAACCGGGCCACGAAGGTGGGGTCACCGGTGTACTCGCTGCGGAGCACCTTCACGGCGACCGATCGGTGCAGGGCGAGGTCGTACGCCCGCCAGACCTGTCCCATGCCTCCAGCGGCGATCAGCTGGTGCAACTCGTAGCGGTCACCCAGGCACCGTCGTCCTGGTTCGACCAACGGAGGTCACTCCTCGCCCTGTCCGGCCTTGCTGCGTCGAGGCCGCCACGTCGCCGCCCGGGGTCTTCTCCCCGGAACTGTTCTGTCCATTTCGGGGCCTAACTACACATGGTGGACGAGCGCCGCGACCGGACCGATCGGTCCGCGGGTGCGGTGCTGATCACAGGCAGGGTGCGTGCGGCGTGCCCATCGCTCTGCGTGGCCGCGCCGGCACGGTTGCCCCGACCGCCGAGGGGCTGTGCAGGGCAGGCTGACCTCACTCACGGTTCCACGTGGAACGGGTTCGGCCTTGCAACCGACGGGCTGCACACCCGTCCGGCGTGACAGGGTGACTGACGGCAACGATCGAGACGACGAGACGGGACGACGATGTCCGACACCGTGACCAGGACCGACGACGGCGGCGTCGCGACCCTGACCCTGCTGCGCCCCGGGCTCTCGCACGCCCTGCGCCAGGACCTGCTGTCCGCGGTGCAGGAGGTCGCTGCGGACGAGTCCGTGCGCGCGGTCCTCCTGACCGGCACGGGCCGCGCCTTCTGCGTGGGTCAGGACCTCGCCGAGCACATCGAGTCACTGCGGAGCAACGCCGCGACATCCCTCTCGGTCGTGGAGGACGAGTACAACCCGCTCATCCTGGCGCTCTCCGCGCTGCGCCTCCCGGTCGTCGTCGGGATCAACGGCGCCTGCGCCGGGGCGGGGCTGGGCATCGCTCTCGCCGGCGACCTGCGCGTGGCGGCCGCGGGCTCGAAGTTCACGACGGCGTTCGCGGGGGTCGGGCTGTCGAGCGACTCGGCGCTGGCCGCGCGGCTGGTGCACTGCGTCGGCGGCTCGCGGGCCACGCAGTTGCTGCTCACGCCCGACCCGTTCACCGCCGAGACGGCGGAGCAATGGGGGCTCGTGCACCGCGTCGTCCCGGCCGACGAGGTGCTGACAGAAGCGCAGGCGCTCGCGGCACGGCTGGCGAACGGGCCGACCGCGGCCTACCGGGCGATGAAGGCGGTGCTGGCGACCGCGGCCACCGACTCCCTCGAGGAGACGCTGGCCCTGGAGGCGCGGCTGCAGACGCGGCTGGGCCAGACGGCCGACCACCGCGAGGCGGTCGAGGCCTTCCTGGAGAAGCGGGCACCGCACTTCACCGGCCGCTGAACGGGCCCGCTGCCCCCCACCGCTCGGTGGGCTGCAACGGCCCCCTGCCGGGGCTCGCCGCGAGCCTGCGAGTGGTGGGGAGCAAGGGGTCCTCCACCCGCCGTCGGGGCGAGCCTCCCCACCCGGCGACAGGGCGACAGTGGGCGGCGCTAGCGGGTGAGCACCGCGCAGGCCGGGCAGACGTCGCTGGCGACCACCGGCCACGCCTGCTCGGTCGACACCCGGGCCAGGGAACCGCAGAGGGTGAGCTCGCAGGCGCCGTCCACCTCGGCCGGCGGGCGGTGCACCTCGACGGCGTGCCAGAGCGCGGCGGTCGGCCCGTGCGCGCGGCTGCGGGCGGCGACGAAGGTGGAGGTCTGCAGCATCATGCGGAGAAGGTCGGCAGCCGCCCCGGCGAGGGTTACGGCGCCGACGGTCTCCCTACCCCCGAGGGGGGAGAGGGGTGGTCTGCGCGGCCGGGGGCGCCGAGGCAGGATGCCCGTCATGGAGCTCACGAAGCAGGGTCACGCGTGCGTCGTCCTCAGCAAGGACGGCCGCGACCTCGTGATCGATCCGGGTGCCTTCACCGATCCGGCGGCGCTCGAGGGGGCCGCCGCGGTGCTGATCACGCACGAGCACGCCGACCACTTCGAACCGCGGCGGCTGCGGGCGGCGCTGGACGCCGACCCGGCCCTGGAGGTGTGGACGAACTCGTCGGTCGCCGGACAGCTCGAGGGGCTGGGCGGGCGGGTGCACGTCGTGGGCTCCGGCGACGCGGTGACGGTCGCGGGCTTCGAGCTGCGGGTGTACGGGGAGCTGCACGCGGAGGTCCACCCCGAGATCCCGCGGATCGCCAACATCGGGTTCCTGGTCGACGGCCAGGTCTTCCACCCGGGGGACGCCCTGACGGTGCCCGACGAGCCGGTCGCGACTCTGCTGGTGCCGATGCACGCGCCGTGGTCTCGCACGGCCGATCTCATCGACTACGTGCGGGCGGTGCACGCCGACCAGGCGTTCGCCGTGCACGACGGACTGCTGAACGACGCCGGTCTGGGCGTCGTCACCGGCCTGCTCGGGGAGCGGGGTCCCGGGACGCCCACGCCCTTCAGCCGGCTGGCCCCGGGGGACGCGGCCGAGCTGTGAGCCCGGCCGGGTCCCCCGGGGGACGGATCAGCGAATGGCGCGGCTGTTGCGGCCGGTGATCGTGGAGGCCGCGACCACCAGGATCGCCGCCAGGATGATGGAGATGATCCACCTGATCCAGTCGACGCCGTCGGTCTCCTTGACACCCAGGGCGCCGCTCACGTAGTAGCCGATGAGCACCCCGCCGATGCCGCACAGCAGCGTCAGCCAGAGGGGCGTGTTGTCTCGCGCGCCGGGGGCGACGAACTTCCCCAGCAGGCCGATGATGAGCCCCGCGACGATCAGCCCGATGATTTCCATTGCCGACTCCCTCGTTCGACCGACGTGGTCCCGTTCCGGCACTCACCGGTTGCGCACGTCGTCCACAGTGTCGATTCGTACCCCGACGAAGATCATTCGATGCACATGTCCCCCGATCGGGGCGCTCCGCCGCACGAGCCGGCGAAGCGCCCCGGGGGGTCGGTCAGCGGACGGCGCCGCGCGAGCGACCGCCGGACACGCCTTCGGCGACACCGATCAGCAGCACCGCCGCGACGACGGCGACGATGAAGCCCAGCACGTTCAGCTCCCAGATGTCACCGGTGCCGAGCAGGCTGGCCACGACGCCACCGATGAGGGCGCCGACGACGCCCAGCACGAGCGTCATGAGGATGCTCAGACGCTGCTTACCGGGCTTGATGAGCCGGGCGAGGGCGCCGATGATGAGGCCGACCACGATGAGGCCGAGGATCTGCACAGCGTTCTCCTTCGATCGACCGGCGCGGTCCCGTTCCGGCATTCGCCGGCTGCGCACGCCGGTGCACGACGAGACTTGGTACCCCGCGGAAGATCATCGATGCACGGATTCCCCCGATCGGGGTGGTCAGGCCGGGTGCGCCGCGCGCTCGACGTGCGCCGGCACCTTGTCCAGCTCGGCGTCCACGGTCCGTTGCACCAGGCGCCGCATCGCCCCCCGCTGCAGCCTGCGGACCACCCGGCTGCCGCCGGTCGGCTCGTGGGTGACGGTCATGGTCACCCGGGTGCCGCCGTCGCCCGTGCCCGCGAGCTCGATCCGCGTCGTCCACGTCTCGGGGGTGAGCCGCAGCCGGGTCGCCACCACGCGCGGCGGGTCCCACTCGACGATCTCCCCCTGCGGCGCCCCGGCGGAGGGTGGCCCGTCGAGCCGGCCCGGGGCGCAGACGAACGTCGTGCCGATCCCCGGTGTGCCCGGGCCCTCGCCCAGGACGTAGGAGACGTCGCAGACCGAGCAGTAGGGCTCCAGGACGGCGAGGGCGCGCCAGACCTCCCGGCGCGACTGCGGCACCTCGCGGACGCCGGTCGCCGTGGTGGTGGTCATCAGCGGCCGCCCACGGAGACCTCGAACTCCACCTGGCTCACGTCCGGCCGCAGCCGCGAGTAGCTGTGCACCAGGGGATGCCCCGAGCTGTCGCGGACGGTCGTCCGGACGACGAGCAGCGGGGAACCCGCCACGATCCGCAGGAGATCGGCCTCGCCGGGGTCGGCGGTGCCGACGTCGACGACGATACGGGCGTGGGCGAGGTCGGCCTGGTACTCCTGCCGCAGGAACTCGTAGAGCGAGCCCTCGCTGAAGTCCTGCTCCGCCGCCCGCGGGTACAGCGCGGCCGGCAGGAAGCTGTGCGCGACGTGGTTCGGCTCGCCGTCGACGCTGCGCAGCCGCTCCAGCTCGACGACGTCGGCCGTGCCGTCCAGCGACAGCTCGGTGGCGACCGACGCGGGGACCGGGACGACGCGCTGGGTGAGGACCTTCGTACCCACCTGGGCGCCCTGCTCGCTCATCACCGAGCTGAAGCCGGCGATCCGGTGCACGAAGCTCTCGCGGTACTCGTGGCGGATGGCGGGGCGGGTGACGTACGTGCCACGCCCCTGCTCGCGCACCAGGTGGCCGTCGGCGACCAGGCCGTCCACGGCGCGTCGCAGGGTGATCCGGCTGACCCCGTACTCGGCGCACAGCACGGGCTCGGGCGGCAGCACGGTCAGCTCGGGCAGCGAGGCCACCCGGCGCCGGAGATGCTCGCGCACCGCGAGGTACTTCGGTCCGGAGACGGGGCTGACCACGCCGCAAAGGTACGGGATCGCAAGACGTCTGGTCGTCATGTCGTATGGGACGTCACACCGGATCCCATCATCCGGGACACGTGTCGCACGATACGGAAACGTCAGGACGTCATGACGTATGGTCTGGGCTCGACCATCGAGGGAGAGCCCGTTGCGCATCGGTGTCCTCACCGGCGGGGGCGACTGCCCCGGCCTCAACGCCGTCATCCGTTCCGTCGTCCGCACGGCGTCCACCCGCTACGGCAGCGAGGTGGTCGGCTTCCGCGACGGCTGGCGCGGGCTGCTGGAGGACCGCACGACGCCGCTCGACATCGCCGCCGTCGACGGGCTGCTGACCCGCGGCGGGACGACGCTCGGCTCGGCCCGCGTCGCCCCGGAGCGGCTGAACGCCGAGCTGCCGCAGATGAAGGACGTGCTCGCCACCCACGGCATCGACGTGCTCATCCCGATCGGCGGCGAGGGCACGCTCACTGCGGCGCACCTGCTGTCGGAGGCGGGCGTGCCGGTGGTCGGCATCCCCAAGACCATCGACAACGACATCGACGAGACGGACCTGACGTTCGGCTTCGACACCGCCGTCAGCATCGCCACCGAGATGATCGACCGGCTGCACACGACCGCGGAGTCCCACCAGCGGGTCCTGCTGGTCGAGGTCATGGGCCGGCACGCCGGCTGGATCGCGCTGCACGCCGGCCTCGCCTCGGGCGCCCACGTCACCCTCGTGCCCGAGGAGCCCTTCGACGTCGAGGAGGTCTGCCGCCTGGTCACCGAGCGGTTCGACCGGGGCGACTCGCACGTCATCGGCGTCGTCGCCGAGGGGGCGACCCCGCTGCCCGGGACCATGGACCTGCGGGACGGCGGGGTCGACGAGTTCGGTCACCGCCGGTTCACCGGGGTCGCCCAGCAGCTCGGCGCCGAGCTCGAGCGGCGCACGGGCAAGGAGGTGCGGACCACGGTGCTCGGCCACGTCCAGCGCGGCGGCACCCCGACGTCGTTCGACCGCGTCCTGGCCACCCGCTTCGGGCTGCACGCCACGATCGCCGCGCACGAGGGCAACCACGGGCAGATGGTGGCGCTGCGCGGCACCGAGATCGAGCTCGTGCCCCTGGAGAAGGCGGTCTCCCGCCTCAAGACCGTCACCCGCTCCCGGCTCGCAGAGACGGCCGCCTTCACGGGCTGACCGCAGCCTTTAGGCGGCGAATGCCCAGGTGACATGGGGGACGTTGGACCCGGTTCACTGCGCGGGCGACGGGTAGGGGGCCCACAATGCTCGCTGTCCTGCGCTGCAAACCTCGGTGCGGTGGCACGAGCGCGACGGGGGCGACGGAGGAAGAGAAGCGTGGCCGAGACGCCGGACTGGCGCGCCCAACGGTGGGCCGCCACCCACCAGCGCATCTACGACACGGCCCTGGCGCTGTTCCAGGAGCACGGGTTCGACGCGGTCAACGTCGGCCGGATCGTGCGAGAAGCCGGCGTCAGCGTGCCGACCTTCTACGCGCACTTCCCGTCCAAGGAACACCTGATCATGCAGCTGCCGAGCACGGAGGACTTCACGGGTCTGCTGGCGGAGTTCCCGGCCGACCTTCCCGTCGCGACCCGGTTCCGCCAGGCCCTCCCGCTCTGGCTGGCGCAATGGAGCCCCGAATTCCGGCAGGACGCACTGGCCCGATGGCGGATCATCGCCTCGACCCCCTCCCTGCGCACGCGGGCGGCACAGTTCGAACGCACGGCCGGTCACGTGGTGGCAGACGCGATGCCCGTCGAGCCGGGGGCGCCGGCGCGGTCGGCGGACACGATTGTGATCAACGCCTACATGTCGGTGTACACGGCCGCACTCCTGGAGTGGGCGGACTGCAACGGCGAGCGCAAGCTCGAGGAGCTGATGGACGAGGCGTTCGAAGCGCTCGACGGCCCCTGATCGACCTCAGCCCCTCGGGGCCCGGAGCTCGACGACCGTGACCTCCGGCCGGGCCCCGACCCGCATCGGCGGGCCCCAGTACCCCGCCCCCGAGGTGACGTAGAGCTGGGTATCGCCGTGCCGCGACAACCCCTCGACCGAGGGCTGGTCCAGCCGGATGACGTAGTCGAAGGGCCACAGCTGCCCGCCGTGGGTGTGGCCGGAGAGCTGCAGGTCGACGCCGGCGGCGGACGCCTGCTCCACCAGCACGGGCTGGTGGGCGAGCAGGACGACAGGGATGGAGTCGTCCCGCCCGTCCAGCGCCGCGTCCAGGTTCGCCCCGTGGCCGGGCAGCCCCGACGACGCCGCCGTCCGGTCGTCGACCCCGGCCAGGTCGAAGGTGGCCCCGCCCCGGCCGATGGCCACGCGCTCGTTGCGCAGCACGTCCACGCCGAGGGTGGGCAGGTGCCGCAGCCAGGCGTTCGTGTCGACGAAGTACTCGTGGTTGCCGGTCACGAAGTAGACGCCCTGCTCGCTGACCAGGTCGGCCAGCGGAGCGGCCTCCTCGCGCAGCTCGGACACGTCGCCGTCGACGAGGTCGCCGACGATCGCCACGACGTCCGGGCGCTGCTCGTTGACCAGCTCGACCAGCCGCTCGAACCGCCGCCCCCCGTAGGTCGCCGACAGGTGGCCGTCGGAGAAGGTGACGATCCGCATGCCGTCCAGCGCCGGGTCGAGGCCGGCGAGCGTCACGGGGACCCGGCGCACGACGGGCGGCGAGTTGGCGAAGTACGCCCCCGTGCCCGCGGTGCCGAGGGCGACCGCGCCGGCGGTGAGCGCGAGGCCGCGCGCCAGGAACAACCGACGGGAGGGATCGGCCGCGTCGCCGGGATCCGGTCCCGGCCCGGGGTCCTCGACCGGAACGGTGGCCGCCGGGACGAGCTCCGGCGCCCGGGCCCGCCTGCGCAGCACCGCGTTGCCGACCAGGCGCACCGGTTCGAGGACGAGCAGGGAGATGAACGCGTAGAAGGCGACGCCGAGCCAGCAGTAGGCGACCCAGTCGAGCGGCGCGGCCGCGTCGAGCGGGAGCGTGCGCCGCAGGCCGAGCGCGAGGGCCGGCAGCAGCGCGAGCAGGAGGCTCAGCATCGTCAGCCGGCGTCGCAGCCGACCGGGCCGGGTGGTGCCCCGGACCAGCCGGAACCAGAGGTAGCCGTGCAGCAGCAGCGTGGCCAGCAGCGCGACGGTGCCGAAGCCGACCAGGGCGATCACCGACACCGGCGCACCATCCGACCGGCGTCCGTCACGCGCCCAGTCTCCCAGGTGGGCGGGCCGGGAGTGGGAGGCCGGGCTACTTCGTCGCCCGCTTGAGGACCTTGCGCGCCTCGGGTTCGAAGGCCCAGAACGCCTCCTCGCCCCGCTCGGCGCGCGCCTGCTCCAGCGCGTGCAGCCGGCCGAAGGTGAAGCCGTTCTCCCCGGGTCCGGCGGACACGGCGCCCAGCCGCCGGCAGAGCTCGCGGGTGACGACGGTGTCCTGGACCTCCCCGAGGACCTTCTGGATCTTCTTGGCCACCCGGACGACGTCCTTCGCGCCGCTCAGCTCCGACCCGGCGATCTCGGTGGCGTACCGGACCCGCTTGGCCGCCTTCCGCACCGCGTGCAGCGCCTCGTGCCCCTCGGCCTCGCCGGCGCTGCGCGCGGTCGCCATGTGCCGGCGCAGCCGCCGGACCGACCCGCCGAGGGCCTCCTGGAGCACCGGCTCCAGCCGGTCACCGGCCCGGTCGGTGAACGGCGGGTCGGCGACCAGCGCGTGCACGGCGTCGAGCAGTGCGAGGTACCGCGGACCGGAGAGCGTGTCCAACGCCCGGTCGAGCCCGGCGCGCTCCTCCTGCACCTGCATCTGCTGCAGGCGGGCGACCACCGGCCCGAGCACCAGTTCGACGGGCTGGGCGTCGACCAGCTCGCGCAGGTGCGCGAGGGCCACCTCGTCGTCCCGGGCCTCGGAGAGCTGCCCCCCGAGCCAGCGCAGCTCCTCCCGGATCTCGTGGGTGGCGGCGGGTTCGAGGACGGCGCGCAGGGCGGCGAGGGTGCTGCGCAGCCGGCGCGCGGAGATCCGGAGCTGGTGCACCGCGTCGGGCTGCTCGGTGCGCAGCAGCACGTCGGCGGCCTCCAGCCCGGCGACCTGCTCGGCGAGGGCCGCCCGGACGAACTCGCCCGCGCGGGGCCCCTTCTTCCCCTGCGTCACCGGCGCCGGTCCGTTCTCCGCCAGCCGGGCGGCGAGCACCCGGCCGACCTTCGACGCCGTCGCCGACGCCGACGCCCCGGCCGCGACGAGCCGCTCCCCCACCGCGGCCGCCAGCGCGCCGTCGCCGTGCACCAGCTCGACCTCGACCTCGCGCCAGGTGTGCACCTCGGCCGGCCGGCCCGGGCCGGGCGCCGGGACGGTCGCGGTCACGTGGTCGTCGGCCACCTCGGCCAGCAACCGACCTGCCGCGTCGCGCAGGCAGGTGACCACCCGCCGCGTGCGCAGGGTCGCCACCGGCCCGGTCGGCGCCCCGCGCAGGAGCCCGGTGACCGGCGCGACCAGGGCACGCGGCGGCCTCTTCACGGCCCGGCCCAAGGGCGCGTGCAGCTCCCGCCGGGCCGAGCCGGCCGGCAGCTTGAGGTGCCAGCCGGCGTCCCCGCCGCCGGTCCGGCGGCGCAGGGTCACCCGCGCGCGCAGCAGCCGGAGGTCAGCGGCGTCGTGGTAGACCGCCTCCAGCTCGTGCTCGACCGGGGCGTCCACCGCTCCCACGCCGACCACCCCCTCCAGCGCCGGGAGCTGGAACGCCTCGTCGACGTCGTACTTGGCCTCGACCTCGAGGTGCCCGCTGGTCATGCCGGCCTCCGCTCCTCGCCGCCGCCGTCCGCGGCTCGCGTTCCCGAACCTAGGCGGGCCGATGTTCAGGGGCGACCCCTGCTGGGCACGGCTGCTGTTCGGAGGGCGTCCGGCGAGCAGCGCCGACGCTGAGGGGAGACGACCCATGCTGGACGAGCGAGAGGTGTCCGCCGCGATCGGGAGCACCGCGTACGACGCGACCGGTCAGAAGATCGGCACGGTCGAGCACTTCTACGTCGACGACCGGACCGGCGCCCCGACGTGGGTGGCGGTCACGACCGGCCTGTTCGGCACCCGGCAGTCGATAGTCCCCGCCGTGGACGCCAGCTTCGCAGACGGCCGGCTGAGCCTGCCGGTCGCCGTCGACGCCGTGAAGAGTGCGCCGCGCCTCACCGGGGACCACCTCACCCCTGCCGACGAGGAGGAGCTGCGCCGGCACTACGGGGCGCAGGACGGCGTGCGCGACGAGACGGCCGTGCAGGACGAGGTGGCCGTCCGCGACGAGACGGCCGTCCGCGACGAGACGGCCGTCCGCGACGAGGTGCCGGTGGCCGCACCCGCCGCCGCGCCGCCGACCGTCGAGATCCCCGCCGAGGCGCCGCTGCCGGCGGCGGCCCAGAACGGCGGGATGACCCGCAGCGAGGAGCAGCTCGTCGTCGGCACCGAGCGCGTGGCCACGACGCGGGCGCGCCTGGTGAAGTACGTGGTCACCGAGGAGGTGCAGATCACCGTGCCCATCCGGCGCGAGGAGATCCGCGTCGAGCAGGTCCCGGTCGACGCCCCGGACGACGCGCCCGGCGAGACGTTGCTGCCCGAGGTCCCGCGGACCGCGACGGCGTCCGGGGGGCTGCCCGACGAGATCGTCCTGCACACCGAGCGGCCGGTCGTGACCGTCGAGGTCGTGCCCACCGAGCGCGTGCGGCTGCGGACCCAGCTGGTGCAGGGGCAGGAAACGGTCACCGAGCAGGTCCAGCGCGAGCAGATCGTCGTCGACCAGGACACGGCCCCGCACCGGCTGATGGACACCGACACCGCACCGCGCGACGTCGTCGACCCGGACGCCGGGCGGCACCGCGGCTGACCGGTCAGCCGACCCGGTCGACCCCGGCCGCCCGCAGCAGGTCGTCCCGTCCGGGGTCGACCAGCACCCGGCCGTCCGAGGCGACGACCACCGGCCGCTCCTCGTCCAGGGTGTCGTTCTCGGCCAGCACCGCCCGCGCGGCGTCGTGTTCGGCCGGGTCCAGCCACTGGTGGGCGATGCCGTGCTCGTCGAGCACGGCCTGCAGCCGCGCACTGGCCGGCCAGGCGCGGTCCCCGACCACGCGCAGGCCGGTGGCCCGGCCGATCAGCATCGCCCTGCGCAGCAGGAAGGACCGCATGATCAGCTCGGCGAGCTCCCGGTCGTTCGTCATCACCTCGCGCAGCCGCTGGACGGTCAGCGTGGTCACCACGCCGGGCGTGGCCGCGACGACCGACCGGACGGCGCGCTGACCGGCCAGCATGTTGAGCCCGCCGAGGAACCGGCCGGGCCCGACGACCATCACGACGTGCGGCTCGTCGCCGTCGTCCGGCTCGGGGTCCTCGACCACCGCGACGGTGCCCTCCAGGACGACCACGAAGTCCCACTCGCTGGCGCCGCCCTGGACGAGCACCTCGCCGGCGGTCGTCGTGCGCCGGCGGCCCGCCCGGCGGAGGACGGCGAGCTGCCGGTCGTCCAGCCGCGGTGAGGCGCCGCTGGGGTCAGGGGTCTCCGCCAGGCCCTCGACGGCGGGCAGCCTGGCCGGCGGCGAGAGCGGCGCCGGCGGACGCGTCCCGGGCACGGGGGCGGGCACGGCTCCCGAGCGCTCCACGGGCGTGCCCCGCGGATCGGTGCGCAGGAGGGCGGCCGCCAGCTCGTCCGTCCCGGCCCGGCCGGTGTGCCGGACGCCGTTGACGAAGAACGTCGGGGTCCCCTCGACCCCGCTGGCCTCGGCGCCGGCCACGTCGTCCCGGACGTGCTGCGCGTAGGTGCCGTCGCCGAGCTCCCGGGCGAACCGCTCGAGGTCCAGCCCCAGGGCGGCCGCGTAGTCGAGGAGGTCGGGCGCCTCCAGGTCGTCCTGGTGGGCGAACAGCTTGTCGTGCATCTCCCAGAACCTGCCCTGCGCGCCGGCCGCCTCGACGGCCTCGGCGGCGAGCTGGGCGTGCGGGTGCAGCTCCACCAGCGGGAGGTGCCGGAAGACGTACCGCAGGTCCTCGCCGAACCGGGCGCGCAGCTCGCTCACCACGCCCGTCGCCCGCCCGCAGAAGGGGCACTCCATGTCGCCGTACTCGACCAGGGTCAGCGGGGCGTCGAGCGGGCCGCGGACGTGGTCGACGGCCGGGTCGACGGGCGGGGACAGGTCCACCGGCCGCTCGGGGGTGCTGCTCCGCCGGGTCAGCACGCGGAAGAACAGGGCCCCCAGCAGGGTCGAGACGACGGCGGCGGCCAGGATGCCGACCGTCGCCTCCTCCCGGAGCCGCTCGTCGTCGAACGCGAGGTCGGTGACGAACAGCGAGACGGTGAAGCCCAGGCCGGTGAGGGCGGCGCCGCTCCACACGGCGCCCAGGCCCACGCCGGGCGGGAGGACGCCGAGCCGCAGCCGGACGACCAGCGTCGCGGCCAGCCCGACGCCGAGCAGCTTGCCCACCGCGAGGCCGACGAAGACGCCGATGGTCACTGGCGAGGTGAGCGCCCGCTCGAGCAGCGGGCCGTCGATGCGCACGCCGGCGTTGGCGAGGGCGAACACCGGCACGACGACGTAGCTGCTCCACGGCACCAGGACGGCGCCGATCCGCTCGTTCGGGGAGATGGCGCGCTCCACCGACAGCTTCGCCTCGCGGGCCAGGGCGGGCTCCGGCGACTGGCGGAAGGCCCGGGCCAGCGACCCGGCCCGCTCCACCTCGGACCGGCGCGGCGGGTAGGCGCTGACCAGCAGCCCGAGGACGACGCCGCCGATGGTCGCGTGCACGCCCGACTCGTACATCGCCACCCACATGACCGCACCGACGGCGAAGTAGGCCGGTCCGCGCCACACCTGCATGCGGGACAGCCCGATGAACGCGAACACGCACAGGCCCGCGATGCCGAGCGCCATGAAGTCGATCTCGTCGGAGTAGAAGATCGCGATCGCGCTGAGCGCGCCGATGTCGTCGACCACCGACAGGGACAGCAGGAAGACCCGCAGCTGGACGGGGGTGTGCCGGCCGAAGATCGCCAGGGCGCCCAGGACGAACGCGGTGTCGGTGGCCATCGGGATGCCCCAGCCCACCGCGCCGTCGCCCCCGGCGTTGATGGCCAGGTAGATCAGCGCCGGGATCACCAGCCCGGCGACCGCGGCCAGCGCGGGCACGGTGAGGCGGCTGCGCTGCACGAGCTCGCCCATCGACAGCTCGCGGCGGACCTCCATCCCGATCAGGAAGAAGAAGAACACCATCAGGCCGTCGTTGACCCAGTGCTGCAGGTCCATGGCGATCTCGGAGTCGCCGAACCGCAGCGCCAGCTCGGTGTGCCACAGCTGGTCGTAGGAGTCGCCCCAGGGCGAGTTCGCCCAGACGAGCGCGACCACGGTGGCCACCACCATGAGGCCCGCGCCGGCGACGCCGGAACGCATCAGCCTCCGGGCCGGGGCGGAGAGCTGGGCGGCGAGGTGTGCGGACCCGGTGCGGCTGGCACCGGTGAGGGTGGTCACCCGGGGCACGCTAGGGCCCGGAGGTTTCCGGTGGGAGTCCTTGTCAGTGCCCCCTGCGGTCCGGGAGGAAGCGCAGCCGCTCGCGGGTGGCCGTCACCTCGGCCGGGTCGACGTCGGCGAGGACGATCGTCTCGACCCCGGCCGCGGTCGCGAGCAGCTCCCCCATCGGGCTGACGATGCGGCTGTCGCCGGCGTGCTCGGTGCCGTCCCCCGCCGTCCCCACCCGGTTGCAGCCCACCACGTAGGCCTGGTTCTCGATGGCGCGGGCCTGCAGCAGCGTCTGCCAGTGCAGCCGCCGGGGGCTGGGCCAGTTGGCCGGCACCAGGTAGACGTCGGTGCCGGGGGCCGCCGTCCAGAAGACGTCGGCGAAGCGCAGGTCGTAGCAGACGAACGGGGTCACCCGGAGCCCGCCGATCTCGACCGTCACCGGCTTCTCGCCCGCCCGGAAGCGCTCGTGCTCACCGGCGTGGGTGAACGGGTGCAGCTTCCGGTACCGGTGGGTGGTGCCGTCGGGGCCGGCGAGGACGAAGGAGTTGAACGGCAACGTCCCGCCGTCGGCGATCTCGGGGCAGGTGCCGCCCACCCAGACGCCGTGCTCAGCCGCCTGCCCGGCGAGGAACCGTGCCGACGGCCCGCCCTCGGGCTCCCCGATCCCCGGCGTCATGGAGAAGCCGGTGCTGAACGTCTCGGTGAGCAGGACGAGCTCGGCGCCGGCACCGACCGCCCGCGCCACCTGCGGGGCCAGCCGGGCGAAGTTGGCGTCCCGGTCCTCCCAGACGATGTCGTGCTGCACCGCGGCGATCCTCACGACAGCCTCCTCAACCGCTCGACCGCTTCCCCCAGCACCTCGTCGCTCTTGCAGAACGCGAACCGGACCAGGTGCCGGCCCAGGTGCGCGTGCTCCGGCGCGTAGAAGACCCCGGTGGGGACGGCGACGACACCGGCGCGCTCGGGCAGCGCGCGGCAGAACGCCAGCCCGTCGCCGTCAGGCTGCACGGGCCGGACGTCGACCGTCGCGAAGTAGGTGGCCTCCGGGCTGATCACCGGCAGGCCACCGTCGGCCAGGCCGCGGACCAGGACGTCGCGGCGGTACTGCAGGTCCCGCGCCGCACCGGCGAAGTACTCGTCCGGCAGCGTCAGGCCCGCGGCGACGGCGGGCTGGAACGGCCCGCCGTTGACGTAGGTGAGGAACTGCTTGGCGGTGCGGACGGCGGCCACCAGCGCCGCGGGCCCGCTGATCCAGCCGATCTTCCAGCCGGTGACGTTGAACGTCTTCCCCGCGCTGCTCACGACGAGCGTGCGCTCGCGCATGCCGGGCAGCGTGGCCAGGGAGACGTGCTCGGCCCCGGCGAAGACCAGGTGCTCGTAGACCTCGTCGGTGAGCACGAGCAGGTCGTTCTCGGTGGCCAGCTCCGCCAGGACCGTCAGCTCGTCGCGGGTGAAGACCTTGCCGGTCGGGTTGTGCGGGGTGTTGAGCAGCAGCAGCTTCGTGCGGGGCGTGATCGCCGTCCGCAGGTCGGCCGGGTCGAAGGTCCACGGCCCGGCGCCGTCCTCCGGCGGGAGCAGCGGCACCGGCCGGGCCACCCCGCCCGCCATCGCGATCCCGGCGGCGTAGCAGTCGTACATCGGCTCGAAGAGGACGACCTCGTCGCCGGTCTCCAGAAGCGCGAGCAGCGTCGCGGACAGCGCCTCGGTGGCGCCTGCGGTGACGAGCACCTCGGTGTCGGGGTCGAGGTCCGTCCCCCGGAACCGGCGGACGTGCTCGGCGACGGCGGCGCGCAGCTCCGGGCGCCCGGGCCCCGGTGGGTACTGGTCGGCCGGGGTGCCGATCGCCGCCCGGGCGACGTCGAGCACCTCGGGCGGGCCGGGGTAGTCGGGGAACCCCTGGCCCAGGTTGACCGAGCCGGTGGCCACCGCGAGCGCGCTCATCTCCGCGAAGACCGTCGTCCCGAAGCCCTGCAGGCGGGCGGCGAGGTACGGGGCCCGGGTCATGCTCCCTCCAGCGCGAAGCGCACCGTCCGGCCGGTCACGTCGGCCTGCTCGAGCCGGACCTGCACCCGGGTGCCCGGGCGCAGTCCCTCGCCGGTGCAGCGGCCGCGGATCGCCAGGTCGTCGAGCACCACGGTGCCGCGCCCGTCCTCGGCGTCGACCACGACCGCCGGGAACACCTGTCCCTCGCGGCCCCGGAGCAGCCAGGCCTCGGTGGCGTCGACCACCGCGCGCTCGACCTCCCGGGTCCGCCGGTCGGAGGCGGCCATGAGCGCCGGGATCTCCGGCAGCGCCGCCCGCAGCTCCGGGGCCGGCGGGCGGCCGGCGGCGAGCGCGAGGCAGACCTCCGTGCCGAACCGGTCGACGAGCCGCCGCAGCGGGGCGGTGACGTGGGCGTACGGCGCCCCGACCCCGCCGTGGCCCGGCTGCTCGGGAGGCGCACCGTCGAAGGCGGTGTAGGCGGCGCCGCGCAGCAGGGCGACGGCCTCCTCGAGGAAGGCCGCGTGCCCGGGGCGCGCCGGGTCCAGTCCGGCGACCACGGCGCCCGGAGCGGCGCCCGAGGGCCAGTCCACGCCCAGCGCCGGCGCGAGGAGCCGCAGCCGCTCGACGTCGCGCGGCAGGGGCGGGGGCAGCGTGCGGAGCACCCCGACGCCGCCCTCGAGCATGAGCGCGGCGGCGCAGCGCCCGGTGAGCAGCGAGATCTCGGCGTTCCAGCCCTCGACGGGCAGGTCGCCCCGCAGCACCAGCGTCCAGCCGCCGTCCGGCGTCGCCTCCACCCCCTGGTCGGGCGTCCCCAGCTCGATGGCGCCGCGCTCGGCGGCCCGCCGCTGGAGGAGCGCGCCGATCGCGGGCAGCAGGGCGAGCGCCTCGGGCAGCCGGCCGGCGTCGGCCTGCGCCTGCACGGACGGGTAGTCCAGCTGCGCGCGGCTGCGGACCCGGGCCCGCCGGAGCTCCACCCGCAGCGGCTCGCCGTCGGCGTCCAGGTCGATGGTCCAGAGCGCCGCGGCCCGGAGCTCGCCGGGCAGCAGGCTCGCCGCGCCCTCGCTCAGCACCGGCGGGTGGAGCGGCGTCCGGCGGTCGGGGCTGTACAGCGTCTGCCCGCGGCGCCGGGCCTCGGCGTCCAGCGGCCCGCCCAGGTCCACGACCGCGCCGACGTCGGCGATCGCGTAGCTCACCCGGTAGCCCTCGCCCCGGACGGCGAGGTGCACGGCCTGGTCGAGGTCGCGGCTGCCGACGGGGTCCAGGGTGACCAGCGGGACGTCGGTCGCGTCGAGCTCGGGCAGCCGCGGGTGGTCGGCCCGGCGCTCGGCCTCGGCCAGGACCTCGGCCGGGAACTCCTCCGGGACGTCGAACTCGGCACGGATCGCCGCGAAGTCCGGCCCCTCCGCCGCCGCGGCCGGCCACCGGGGGACGCGGATCGGGGCACGCACCATGCCGCCAGCCTGGCAGAGCCGGACGTTCCACGTGGAACGAGCCGCGAGCCGGCTCAGCCGATCCTTACGTCCTCCATGCCCTCGACCTGGACGACGTCGCCCTTGTGCAGCTGGCGGCCGCGGCGCTCCTCCGGCTCGCCGTTGACCCGGACGGTGCCGGAGAACAGGACGTCCTTCACCTGCGCGCCGGTCGGGACGGCGTCGACCAGCTTGAGCAGCTGCCCCAGGCGGATGGTGTCCTCGCCCGGGCGGAGGTCGACGGTGCGCATGCGGGTCAGTCTGCCGACCCGCCGACGACCAACGCGTCGCCGGTGCGCACGGTGCCGGGCCGGAGGACGGCGGCCCGCACCGCCAGCAGCCCGTCGCGCTCGCGGTGGATGGTCTTGAGCACCGAGGTGTCGCGGCCGATCCCACCGGGCTGCGGACGGGTGGTCATCACGCAGCGCGCGATCGGGATGCCGATCCGCAGCCGCACCTCGCCCAGCCCCGCCTCCCGGCCGCGCAGCCCGTCCTCGCCCTCGCCGTCCAGGACGACGTTGGCGCGGAACCGGCGCCGGTCCCAGGTCCCGAGGGTGCCGGTCGACACCAGCGACAGCCGGATGCGGGGGCTGTCGTGGAACGGCCCGGGGGCGCCCTCCCACTGCAGCCACTCCGCCGGATCGGGTTCGTCCTCGTCCACCGGCGACTCGTACGTGGGCACCTCCTCGCCGGCCGCCCGCAGCTCCACGTCCCGGCCCAGCCACCGGGAGATCACCCGCTCGTCGGTGGTGACGGTGCCGTCGGGCAGCACGACCTCCACCCCGCCGTCGCCCCGGAGGCGGGCCGAGCCGAACAGCAGCTCCGGCACCCGCCGGGCGGTGAGCCCGAGCCCGGTGTCCCGGTCGAACAGCGCCCAGCGCCGGTCGCCGGCGATCCCGAGGGCGTCGATCGCCGCCTCGCCCAGCCGCTCGCCCTGCAGCGACTTGACGGGGTAGCGCCAGAGCTCGGCCACCCGCACGTCAGGCCGCCGTCCAGGACAGGGCCCAGGTGCCCGCCCAGTCGTCGCCGGGGTCGAGCACGAGCAGGTCGACGCCGTCGGCGAAGGCGTTGGGCGGGCAGGTCATGGGCTCGATCGCCAGGCTCTGCCGCCGCCTGCCCTCGGGCAGCTGGTCGCCGCTGAAGACCTGCAGCCAGGGCCACGCGCCGTCGAGAGCCAGCTCCAGCGTGCCGGCCGGGCCGCGGAGCCGTGCCCGCGCCCAGCCGTCGTCGTCGCGGATCAGGTCGGTGAAGGCGTCATCGAGGGCGCGGTCGCCGATCCGGCCGATGGCGCCGTCGGACGGCGAGCGGCGGCCGGTGGGCAGCCCGCCGTCGAGCTCGAGGGTGGTCCGGACGGGGAGGGTCACCTCCGCCTCGCCGATGTCGCCGTCCCGCTCCGCGCCCACGCGGAAGTAGGGGTGCATCCCGACGCCGAAGGGGGCGCGGTCGGCGCTGAGGTTGCGCACGCGCGCCGTGACCGTCAGCCGGCCGGCGCCGAGTCGGTAGTCGAGCGCCGTCGCGAGCCGGAACGGGTAGCCGGGGTGCGGCTCGACGACGGTGCCGACGGTGACGCCGTCCTCCTCGGCGGAGACGACGGACCAGGACTGCCAGGCGACGAGGCCGTGCATGGCGGTCGGCGTCTCCGGGGCGGTGACCTGCAGCTGGAGCTCGCGGCCCTGCCACGTCCACCGGCCGTCGCGGATCCGGTTCGGCCACGGGAGCAGGACCGCGCCCGGCCACCCCTCGGCGACCGTGCCCGGCGGATAGGTGTCCAGGAGTTCCCAGTCCCCGACCGCCAGGCGGCGCAGGCCGCCGCCGCGGAGGTCGACGACCAGGTCCGCGCCGCCGGCGGTCAGCCGGACGTCGGTGGGCTCGGACCGTGGCCACGTCTGCTCGGACATGGGGGTCAGCTCACCACAGGAGCATCAGCCGCTCAGCGGATCCCGGCTCGCCGGCAGCCGCGCGACCCGGACCAGGGCCGCGGCGAACCGGGCCAGGTCGCCGCCGTCGACCAGTCCGGCGAGCGCGGTCGCGTCGTCCGGGAGACCCAGCCGCCGGGCACCGTCGCGCGCCCGGTCGTCGAGGAAGGGGCGGACCCACGGCCACACGGCCTGCACCTCGCGCAGGTACACCGCCGCGCCGGTGGGGCCGATGCCCTCCACCTCCTGCACGAGCGCCGACGCGCGCCCGACGTCCTCTCCCGCTGCGCCGGCGAGTCCGCGCAGGTCGGCGGCGTACCGCTCCAGGACCAGCGTCGCCATGGCGCGCAGCCGGGTGGCAGTCCGCTCGTCGTAACGGCGGTAGCCGCCGCGGCCCAGCGCCCGGACGACGGCGCCCCGCCCGGCGTCGCGCAGCCGGGCAGGCGTGGTCCAGCCGGCCGCGAAGAGCTCCCGCGCGGTGGCGACGGCGACGCCGGCGCCGATCCGGGCCGAGAGGAGCTGCGCCAGCACCAGGAGCTGGAAGAGCGGCGCGGGCTCGTCGGCGAGCCGGATGCCGGCCTCGTCGGCGTAGGTGGTGCCGTACCGGGCGAGCACGGCACGGGCGATCTCGTCGTCTCCCATGGCGTGCCGCTACCCATCGCTCGCCGTCGGTCATCTCGTCACGGCACCGGCCTGTGGATGGGCGACCGCTGTCCACAGGCCGTCTGAACTGGGGTTTTCGCCATGCGGCGCGGATATCCTGCGTACACGTGTTCGATCGGCGCGAGGGGGTAGCACACCGTGTCGTCGTGGAAGTCGGTGCTGGAGCAACTCGCTTCGCTCGATCCCGCGGAGTTCGATGCCGCGAATCTGTCGGACGAGGAGTTGCGTCAGTTCATCCCGCTGGCGCAGCTCGGGATCAACCGTCTGACCGCGGCGCAGACCTTCGCCGTGGCGGCCGGAGAAGCGCGAGAGGCACACGCCGCGGACGGCATGGTGTCGATGAAGACCTGGCTGACCGGGCACTGCCGGCTCGGCAACCGCGAGGCAGCCGGGCTGGTGCAGGCCGGACGGCGGCTGCGTGTGCTGCCGACGTTGGCGGATGCCTATGCAGCCGGGGCGGTGACCCCGGCGCACGTCGGAGTCGTGACCGGCGCGGTCACACCGGCACGGATCGCCAAGGCTGCGGAGCAGGGCATCGACCTGGACCGGACCGATCAGATCCTGACCGGAGCGGCCCGGGCCCTGGGGCCGGAGGACACCGCCCAGGCCGTCCGCCGGTGGGTCGCCGGCATCGACCCGGACGGAGTTCTGGACGACGCCGCCGGTCTGCCTCGCGTGTTCCGGTTGAGCCGCTCGGCGGGCGGACGCACCTACCTCTCCGGCCACCTCGACGCGGTCGGTGCCGAGACCGTGCACACC
>DASQTE010000489.1:0-8255 GCA_035642035.1 Blastococcus sp. | reverse complement strand
GGGCCTCGACGACGGGCTCGAGCGACTGGCCGCCGCGGTCACCGCCCGCCGGTCGGACCCGCTGGGCGTGCTCGTCGACCACGTCCTCGGCGAACTCGTCGACGGGAACGGCGGCAGCGACGACGTCGCGGTCGTCGCCGTCCGGCTGCTGCCCCCGCCTCTGCGGCTGGACCTGCCCGGTGAGCCGGTGCGGCTGGCCGAGGTGCGACGGGCGGTGCGGCGATGGGCTGCCGGCGTGGGCCTCCATCCCGATGCGCTCGAGGACCTCCTGCTGACGATCGGCGAGGCCACCGGCAATGCCGTCGAGCACGCCTACCGGGACGCAGACGTCCCCGGCCGGGTGGGTGTCGAGCTCCGCGTCGCCGACGCGGGAGGCGTCGTCGTGTCGGTCACCGACACCGGCAGTTGGCGGCCGCCGCCGACCGACCCCGGCTTCCGCGGCCGCGGACTGCAGATCATCTCCGCGCTCGCCCACGAGGTCGACCTCTCTCCAGGACCCACCGGCACCACGCTGCGGTTCGTGTTCTCGCCCGCGGTCCGGTCACCGGAGGTGCGCCGTCGCCAGGACGCGGCGGGGCAGATCCGCCTGGAGCGGCCGCTCGACGAGGAGCCGGTCACCCTCGACGTCAACGACGCGCAGGGGCGCCGCTGCCTGGCGCTGATCGGCGACCTGGACCTCGCGGGGACCACCGCGATCCGTGAGCCCGTCCTGGCCGCCCTGGACGACCCCCGGCCGATCACGATCGACATGACCCGGCTCGGCTTCGTCACCAGCGTCGGCGCCGGACTGCTGCTCGAGATCACCGAGCGCGCCCGGCCACACGGCGACCTTGACGTCCTCCTCCCCGTGACCGGACCGGCCCGCCGGATGCTGGACCTGACCGGACTCGCCTCGGCCCTCCGCCCCGGCTCCGACAGCTCGCCGCACTGACCAGGGCCCCGACGACTGCTGCTGCGCAGGACCAGCGAAGCCGGTCGACCGCACCCGCCGGTGCCACGCCGCTGACGCGGCTCGAGGAGACGCTGGGGCGCTCCGTGCGAAGAGGCGCTCCGGGCGAAGAAGTCGACGAAGGCGCCGGAGGCAGCAGCGTCCGGGGGACGACGGTGGCACGATGGGTTGTGCACCGCGCATGCCCGGGGAGTCCCCAGGGCGCGGTCCCTGGAGGGATGGAGCCCGTGGCCTCGAGCCAGCAGTTCCCGCGTCAGCGCCGGCCCGAGCCAGTGCTCATCACCGAGGCGGAACCGAGCCTCGCCGAGCAGCACGCCTTCCGGAAGAAGCGGTACGCCATCACGATGGGCATCCGCATCGTCTTCATCGTGCTCGCGGCGGCCTTCTACCAGATCGTCTGGCTGATGCTGATCTTCGCGATCCTCGGGACGGTGCTGCCGTGGATCGCCGTCGTCATGGCCAACGACCGGCCGCCGAAGAAGAAGCTGCACGTCAACCGGTACGACGCCCGCCCCGACCGCGTGCTGGAGAGCCGCCCCACCCGCGTCATCGACGGCTGAGCGGCGTCAGGTCGCCCGGTCGGCGGTGGCGAGGGGCTGGGCGGGCTCGGCGGCGTGGTGCCGTCCGATCGGCAGCATCAGCGGCGCACCCGACGTCGGGTCGACGATCACCCGGCAGTCCAGCCCGAACACCGCCCGCACGTTCGCCTCGGTGAGCACGTCCCCGGGGGTGCCGGAGGCGTGGACCCGGCCGGCCGTCAGCGCCACGAGGTGGTCGGCGTAGCGCGCGGCCATGTTGAGGTCGTGCAGCACCATGACGATGGTCGTGCCGCGGGCGCGGTTGAGGTCGGTCAGCAGGTCGAGGACCTCGATCTGGTGGCTCACGTCGAGGAACGTGGTCGGCTCGTCGAGCAGGAGCAGGTCGGTCTGCTGGGCCAGAGCCATCGCGATCCACACCCGCTGGCGCTGCCCGCCGGAGAGCTCGTCCACGGGGCGCTCGGCCAGCGCCGTCGTCTGCGTGGCCTCGAGCGCCGCCGCGACCGCGGCGTCGTCCTCCCGGCTCCAGCGGGAGAAGATGCCCTGGTGCGGGTGGCGCCCGCGGCCGACGAGGTCGGCGACGGTGATGCCCTCCGGTGCGATCGGCGACTGCGGCAGCAGCCCGAGCGTGCGGGCCAGCTCCTTGGCCGGCAGCCGGTGCACCGCCCTGCCGTCGAGCAGCACCTGGCCGGCGCGGGGCGACAGCAGCCGCGACATCGAGCGCAGCAGGGTCGACTTCCCGCAGGCGTTGGCGCCGACGATCGCGGTGATGGCCCCGGACGGGACGACGAGGTCGAGGTCCTCGATGACGGTGCGCTCGCCGTACCCGAGGCTGAGGCCCTCGGCGGCGAGCGTGTGGATGGCGGTCAGAGCGAGCCTCCGGCGCGGTTGGTGCGGACGATCAGGTAGATCAGGTAGGGCGCGCCGAGCACCCCGGTGACGACCCCGACGGGGAAGCGGGTGTCGAGGGCGAACTGGCCGACGAGGTCCGCCACGAGCACGAGCAGGGCCCCTACCAGCGCGGCGGGCACCAGCAGCGAGCCGTTCGGTCCCACGATCCGGGCCGCGATGGGCCCGGCGAGGAACGACACGAAGGCGATCGGACCACACGCGGCCGTGGCGAAGGCGAGCAGGCCGACCGCCGCGACGATCGCCACGACGCGGGTCCGCTCCACGCGGATCCCCAGCGCGGACGCGGTGTCGTCGCCCAGCTGCAGCGCACCGAGCTGACGCGTCAGCGCCAGCAGCACCGGGGCCAGCAGGACCAGCGCGACGAGGGCCGGCACGGTCAGGTCCCAGGTGGCCCCGTTGAGGCTGCCGGTCAGCCAGCGCAGCGCCTCGGCGAAGTCCCAGGCCCCGGCCTTCGACAGGACCCACGAGGTGATGCTCCTGGCCATCGCGCCGACGCCGATGCCGATGAGGATGAGCCGGGTGCCCGCCACGCCGCCCTTGTACGCCAGCCCGTAGATCAGCACGGCCACGGCGAGCGCGGCGACGATGGCGGTCACCGACACCGTGGTGCCGCTCCAGCCGAGCAGCACGATGGCGAACGCGGCCGCGGCGCTCGCCCCCGAGGTGATGCCGATGACGTCGGGGCTGGCCAGCGGGTTGCGCAGCATCGTCTGGAAGGTGACACCGGCGAGCCCGAAGCTCAGCCCGGCCACGACGGCGAGCACCGCGCGCGGCAGCCGCAGCCGGCCGACGGTGAAGGAGGCGCCCGGCACGTCCTGGCCGAACACCACCCGGAGCACGTCGCCGGGCGGGTAGAACGTCTGCCCGACCATCAGCGTGACCGCGAAGGCCGCGACGACGAGCACCGCCAGGACGGTGATCACCGAGCGCCTGCGGGACGCGCGGCGCACCCGGTTCCGGGCGACCGCGTCCACGGTCGCCGGTGACGGCGCGGCGACGGCGGTCACAGCTCGCGCACCTTCTGCCGGCGGACGATGGCGATGAAGAACGGTGCGCCGATCAGCGCGGTGATGATGCCGACGTCGAGCTCGGACGGCCGGGCGACGATGCGCCCGACCACGTCGGAGGCGGTGAGCAGGCACGCGCCGGTGAGCGCCGTGAACGGCAGCAGCCAGCGGTGGTCCACCCCGACCAGGAGCCGGCACAGGTGCGGGACGACGAGCCCGACGAACCAGATGGGCCCGGCGACGGCGGTGGCCGCGCCGCACAGGAGCACCGACCCCAGCGCCGCGACGCCCCGCGCGAGGGCGACGCGTTCGCCGAGCCCCGCCGCCAGTTCGTCGCCCAGCGCCAGCGAGTTCAGGCTGCGGGCCGACAGCAGGCTGATCGCGAAACCCACGACGAGGAACGGCACCACGGTGCTGATGCTGTCGAAGCCGGCGCCGCCGACGCCGCCGATCTCCCAGGACTGGATGCTCTCCGCGATGTCGCCGCGCGGAAGGGCGATCGCGGTGACGAACGAGAGGAGCGCCGCCGACGTCGCCGTCCCGGCCAGGGCGAGCTTGAGCGGGGTCGGGCCGCCGCGCCCCAGGGAGCCCACCGCATAGACGAACACCGCCGCGATGGCGGCGCCCACGATCGCCGTCCAGACGATGCTGGTCGCCGAGAACAGGCCGAAGAACGCGATGCCGGTGACGACGGCCAGCGAGGCGCCCATGTTGATCCCGAGGACGCCCGGGTCGGCGAGCGGGTTGCGGGTGACGCCCTGCATGACCGCCCCGGCGAGCCCCAGGGCCGCGCCCACGAGCACCGCGAGGAGCGTGCGGGGGATCCGCTTCGTCACGGCGGCCTCGCCGATGGTCTCCGACGACCCGCCGAGCGCGGCGACGATCTCCGACCAGCCCACGTCCCGCGACCCGACGGCGACCGAGGCGGCCGTCAGCGCGACCAGCACCGCGACGACCACCACGAGCCAGAGGAACCGCACCGACCCCGGACGCCGCGCGAGGGCGACGTCCGGGGCCGGGACGGGCGGTGCGGTGGTCACTGACCCTTGTCAGCTGCCTCGGCGAGCATCGAGACGTAGTCCTCGAGCACCCAGGAGATGGCCAGCGGCGTGGGGTTCGCCGCGGTGCCCAGCGGGGTGTCGGGCAGCAGGACGAGCGCCCCGTTCCGGACGGCCGGGATCTGGGAGAGCAGCGGGTCGGCGTCGAGCGCGTCCACGAGGGCCTGGTCGCCGTAGGTCACGATGATGTCCACGTCGTCGAACACGTCGACCTGCTCGGCGCTGACGGTCCCCGAGAACTGCTCGGGGTCGGAGGACGCCTCCTGGACGCTGGCCGGGGTCGCCAGCCCGAGGTCCTCGAAGAACGCGCTCCGGGTGTCGAACGGCGTGTAGAAGCTGACCTCGCTCAGGTCGGTCGTGTCCACGTGCGTCATGAACATCGTCGACTTGCCGTCGAGCTGCGGGTGCTCGGTGACAGCGGCCTCGATGTCCTGCTCGAGGGTCGCGACGAGCTCCTCGCCCTCCTCGGCCATCCCCATGCCTGCGGCGTTGATCTCGATCATCTCGCGCCACGGCGTCGCCCAGGGCGCCTCCGGGTAGGCCACGACCGGCGCGATCTCGCTGAGCGTGTCGTAGTCCTCCTGGGTCATGCCCGAGTAGCCGGCGAGGATGACGTCGGGGTCGGTGTCGGCGACCGCCTCGAAGTCGATCCCGTCGGTCTCGTCGAAGAGCACCGGCGTCTCGGCGTCGAGCTCCTCGAGGCGCTCGGCGACCCACGGCAGGAGGCCGTCGCCGTCGTCGTCACCGAAGTTGGCGGCGGCCATGCCGACCGGGACGACGCCCAGGGCCAGCGGCACCTCGTGGTTGGCCCACTGCACGGTGGCGATGCGCTCGGGCTTGCTCTCGAGCGTCGTCGTGCCGAGCGCGTGCTCGATCGTCACCGGCGTGAAGTCGCCGGAGCCGCCCTCGGCCGGCTCGTCGGCGGCCGAGGTGGAGCAGGCGGCCAGGCCGCCTGCGAGGAGAGCGGCCGTGGAGAGCGCGACCAGTCGTGATGCGCGGCGCATGGTGTCCTTCCGATGGGGACGGCGCCGTCCGGGACAGCGCAGCCGGGGGTGCCGGCCGCCGGCGGGTCCCTGTCCCAGCGCGCGCAGCCGCCGGGCGGCCGTGCACGTGGTCGCGGGACGGGACGCCGCCGAGGCCGAGTCGATTAGGTGAGGCTCGCCTAACCTATGGTTCCGCTCGGCCGGCTGTCCATCACGAAAAGGTCACGATGCGGCGGGGGTGACAGCCGTCACCGCGCGCCCGGCCGCCTGACGACCTCGGCGGCCTCCGCGAGCCCGGCGTCCAGGATCTGCGCGGGGTCGCCGTCGGGGGAGGGCAGCCAGGCCGACAGCAGCCCGGCCGCGAACGCGTCGCCGGCCCCGGTCGTGTCGACGACGTCGGTGGGGTGCGCGGGCCGGTGCACGAGGACGTCGCCCGAGGCCCACAGCGCGCCGTCGGCCCCGAGGCTCACCGCGACCCCCCGGTGCCGGCCGGCCAGCGTCCGCGCCGCCTCCGTGACGTCGGTGCACCCGGTCAGCAGCCGCGCCTCGTCGGCGTTCGGCAGCAGGAGGGTGGCCCCGGCCGTGTCGGCCAGCCAGCGGTCGACGCCGTACCGGGTCAGCGGTCCCGTCGACGCCGGGTCCAGCGAGACGGTGCACCCGGCCGCGACGGCTGCCTCCAGGGCCGCCAGGCCCGCCGCTCGTGGTCCGTCGTCCAGCAGCGTGTAGCCGGAGAGGTGCAGGTGCCCGCCGGGGACGGGCGCGGGGACGTCGTCCGGCCGGAGCGCGAGGTTCGCCCCGCGGTCGGCGAGCATGCTGCGCTGGCCACCCGGCTCGACGAGGCTGACGATCGTGCCGGTCGCGACGCCGGCGACCGTCCGCAGCGCCAGGTCCACCCCGGTGGCGCGGAGCTCGGCGGCCAGTCCCGCACCCGGGGCGTCGTCCCCGATGCAGCCGACCAGGGTCACCCGTGCCCCGAGCCGCGCCAGGTGGGCGGCCACGTTGGCGCCGGCGCCGCCCCCGCGGCTCCGGATGGTCGCCGGCCGGTCCGATCCGGGCGCCGGCTCGCCGGAGAGGACGGCGACGACGTCGGTCGCGACGTCGCCGACGACGACCACCCGGGGCGCGTCGCTCAGCGGGCCACCTCCGCGAGTGCGGCCGCGATGGCGCCGGCCAGTTCGGCGTTGCGCAGCACCAGCCGCACGTTGACCGCCAGGGTCGCGCCGTCGCTGGCCCGGTGCAGGTGGTCGAGCACGAACGGGGTGACGTCCTTGCCGCGCACGCCGGCCTCCACGGCCGCGGCCAGCGCGCCGGCGATCACGCGGTCGTGCAGGACGGGGTCGAGCTGCTCGTCGAGCGGGAGCGGGTTGGCCACGACGACGGCACCGGGGGCGAGCTCCCGGCGGGCGGCGAAGACGCGGGCGGCCTCGCCGGCGTCGGCGACGGACCAGTCGAGCGTCGAACCGGAGTCGGCGACGTAGAACCCGGGGAAGGTCGTCGTCCGGTAGCCGACGACGGTGACCGACAGGGACTCCAGCCGCTCGAGCGTGGCCGGGACGTCGAGGATCGACTTCACGCCGGCGCAGACCACCACCAGCGAGGTGCGCGACAGGGCGGTCAGGTCGGCGGACTCGTCGAAGGTGTCCACGGCGTGGCGGTGCACGCCGCCCAGGCCACCCGTGGCGAAGACCCCGATCCCGGCGGCGGCGGCCAGCAGGGCGGTGCTCGAGACGGTCGTGGCGCCGCTGAGGCCGAGGGCGGCCGCGACCGGCAGGTCGCGGACACCGAGCTTGGCCAGGTCGGGGTCGGCGCACACGTGGTCGACCTCCTCGCCGGTCAGCCCGACGTGCGGGACGCCGTCCAGGACGGCGATCGTCGCCGGCACGGCGCCACCGGCGCGGACGGCGCCCTCCACCTCGTCGGCCGCGGCGCGGTTGTCCGGGCGGGGCAGCCCGTGGGCGAGCAGGGTGCTCTCCAGCGCGACGACGGGCCGGCCGGCGCTCAGGGCGTCCGAGACCTCGGGGGACAGGACGGCGCCGGACGGAAGGGCGGGAGGAGAGGGATGCACCCTGTCATCATGGATGGCCGGGAGGGTCGCACCGTCATCCCGGGGTGGCCGGTGGCCCGCTGAGCAGCAGGGAGAACTCATGAGCAGCAGCGACATCCTCGAGCGGCCGGACGTCCGCGACGCCGACACCGGCAACGCCAACGAGGTCTTCCACTACGTGCGGAAGAACAAGATCGCCGAGAGCGCGGTCATGGGCACCATGGTCGAGGCCCTCTGCGGCGAGGTCTTCCCGGTCACCAAGAGCCCCAAGCCGGGCAGCCCCGTGTGCCCCGCGTGCAAGGAGATCTACAACCAGCTGAAGAAGGACTGAGCACATCGTCGGCCTACCGGCCGACACCGCGGCCAGGTGCAGTCCCCTGCTGCGAGGAGCCGCTGCCCGGGTCCCCGGCGGGACCCTGCGGGCCCGCGCCGGTGACGCGGAGGCGCTTCGCGCCTCACAACAGTCCCAGCCTCTTGGCCTCCTCATGGAGCTTCGCCTCCCGGCGCTCGCGGCGGCGGCGGTCGTGCCGCCGCAGCGGTGCCGGCCAGCGGGCCTGGACGGTCGCGTTGAGCTCGGCGCCCAGGAGCACCGACATCCCGAAGAAGAAGCAGAACAGCAGCACGGCGATCGGGGTCGCCAGCGCCCCGTAGGGCAGCGTGGTGGTGAGGATGTCGGCCACGTACGCGCGGGTGGCCAGCGCCGTGACGACGAAGAACGCCACGGCCAGCACCGTCCCCGGCAGGTGCCGGTGCCAGGGCAGCCGCC
>DASQTE010000488.1:0-3788 GCA_035642035.1 Blastococcus sp. | reverse complement strand
CCCGCCGGGCGGAGGCGCGGACCGTCGTCGACGAGCACGCCCCGCCGGCTCCCGAGGGGACGCCGGCACCCGAGCCGGAACCGGCCACCGCCCGCCGGGAGCTCGACGAGGACGCGGAGTGGCGGCGCATCGTGGCGGCGTTCGAGGCCGAGCACAGCCGCTCCGTGGTGGAGGCGGAGCCGGTCGACGCGCCCCCGCCGCCGCCCTCCGAGCCACCCGTGCTCGACCAGCCGGACGAGCACTACGAGCCCCCGCCCCCTCCCCCGATCCCCGCCCCGGCGCCCGCGTCGCTCTACGCGGTGCTGCTCGTGGCGGCGGGCGTGCTGCTGATCGGGGCGCCCGGGATCCTCAACCTGTCCGCCGATCTCGGGCTGGTCATCGGCGTCGCGAGCATCGCCGGCGGCGTGGCGATGCTGGTGTCCCGCATGCGCGACCGATCCGACGACGACGGTGACGACGGCGCGGTGGTCTGAGCCCGGCCCCCTCCAGGGGCCCGCAGCGAACGGGCGAGTGGCGGGGAGGAGGGGGTCCTTCTACTAACGTCCGGCTGGTGACCCCCGCTGCCGCGCACTCCGCCACCGTCACCGTCACCGGCCACCTCATGGACACGGGGATCCTCGCCCGCATCCTCGACGACGTCCTCGAGTACGGCGGGGACTACCGGATCGACAGCCTGGACCTGGGCCGGCAGCACGACAACGAGTCCCGTGCGCTGATCGAGATCAGCGCGGACGAGAGCGACCTGCTCGACCGGATCCTCATGCGCGTGCAGATCCACGGGGCCAACGCCGTCGACCCCGGGACGGCGACGACGCGACCGGCCCCCTCCGACGGCGTCTTCCCCGACGACTTCTACTCGACGACGAACCTGGAGACCCTCGTCCGGCTCGACCGGGAGTGGCTCCGCGTGCGGCAGCCGGAGATGGACTGCGGCCTCGTCGTCACCGAGGAGGACGGCGGGGTCGTGGTGCGCACGGTGCCGGTCAGCGACGTCCGGGCCGGGGACGCCGTCGTCTGCGGCGCGCACGGTGTCCGGGTGGAGCTGCCGGTGCAGGCCCCGCGCGGCGAGGAGGACGACTTCGGCTTCATGTCGTCGGCGGTGTCGAGCGAGAAGCCGCAGGCGCTGCTGGTCCGCCAGATCGCCGAGCGCATGCGCGAGGTGAAGGCCGAGGGCAAGCGGATCCTGTGGGTCGGCGGACCTGCCGTGGTGCACACCGGCGCCTCCCCCGCGATGGTCCGGCTGGTGCGGGCCGGCTTCGTCGACGTCCTCTTCGCCGGCAACGCCCTGGCCACCCACGACATCGAGTCGGCGCTGTTCGGCACATCGCTCGGCGTCGACCTGGCCAAGGGCTCGGGCGTACCGCACGGCCACGAGCACCACATCCGGGCCATCAACACCATCCGGTCGGCGGGGTCGATCAAGGCCGCCGTCGACTCCGGCGTCCTGACCGGCGGCGTCATGCACTCGATGGTCGAGGCGGACAAGCCGTTCGTGCTGGTCGGCTCCGTGCGCGACGACGGCCCGCTGCCCGACGTCTACACCGACGTCATCGAGGGCCAGCGGGCGATGCGCGCCCAGCTGCCGGACGTCGGCTTCGCGATCATGGTCGCGACGATGCTGCACTCCATCGCGACGGGGAACATCCTGCCCGCGTCCATCCCGTTGGTGAGCGTGGACATCAACCCGGCGACGGTCACCAAGCTCGCCGACCGCGGCAGCGCCCAGGCGATGGGGATCATCACCGACATCGGCCTCTTCCTCGAGCAGCTGGCCCGCGAGCTCGCCCCCGAATAGTTCCTAGGCGGCCCCGTCCGGATGCTCGCCCCGAGCCTGCGAGGGGTGAGGGGGACGGGGTCCTTCTGCCTCCGGGCCCACTCGGCGCGAGGTCACGCTTCGCCGTCCGCGACGGCCTGGCGGACCAGGTCGGCGGCGCCGACGATGCCGGCCTGCGGGCCGAGCTCGGCGACGACGACCCGCGGTCCGGGCCGGAACCCCCGTCCGGGCAGCGCACGCTCCAGCCGGTTGCGCGCCGGCGCGAGCACCATCTCGCCGAGCTTGCTGACCCCGCCGCCGATCACCACGACCTCGGGGTCGAGGACGGCGGCCAGGTCGGCGATGCCCTGCCCCAGCCACACCCCGACCTCGGTGACGAGCTCGAGGGCCAGCGGGTCGCCGTCGGCGGCCGCGCGGGCGACGTCCTCGCCGGTGAGCCGGTCGGGCTCGCAGTCCACCCGCTCCAGCAGCCGGGCGGCCGCGGCCGGGGAGGTGCGGGCGACCTCGCGGGCGGTCTGGCCGAGCGCGGTGCCGCTGGCGTACTGCTCCCAGCAGCCGCGGTTGCCGCAGGCGCAGAGCCGGCCGTCGGGGACGACCCGCATGTGCCCCCACTCCCCCGCGACCCCGTGCGAGCCCCGGCGGAGCCGCCCGTCGAGGACGATCCCGCCGCCGATGCCGGTGCCCAGGGTGATCATCAGCGCGAGGTCCGAACCGCGCGCCGCGCCGTAGCGGTACTCCGACCAGGCGGCCGCGTCGGCGTCGTTGCCGACCCACAGCGGCCGCTGCAGCCGCGCGGCGAGGTCCTTGCGCAGCGTGGAGTTGCGCCAGGCGAGATGCGGGCTGAACAGGACGGTGTCGCCGGTGCGGTCGAACCAGCCCGCCGCGCCGACGCCCACGCCGACCAACTCGCCGTCGTGCCCGGCCGCCAGCTCCTCCACGACGGCGGCGATGGCGTCCTCGGTGTCGGTGACCGAGGCACCCGGGGTGGCCCGGCGCGCGGTGGCGACGATCGTGCCGTCCGCTGCGACGACGCCGCCGGCGACCTTCGTGCCGCCGATGTCGATCCCGAGGGCGGCCGGCCCGGCCGGCGGGTCCGTCACGCGATCTCGATCTGCTGCACCGGCGCGGGCGGCTCGCTCTCCTGCGCGGGCTCCGTCGCCGGCTCGGCCGGCTGACCGGCCTCGGCCACGGTGCGGAGCGCCGTCGCCGCGGTGGTGAGGAGGTCGGCCAGCGCCGCGGTCACCTCGGGGCGCTCGCCGCGGACCACGGCCGCCACCTGGCAGACCGGGCACCACCGGCAGTCACCGGCGTGCCCGGCCGCGTCGGTCGAGGGGGCCTCGGCGGTCGGCAGGTTGCTCCGCAGGGCCTCGACGAGACGCTGGGCCTGGTCGATCCAGTCGGTTCCGGGAGTCATGAGGTCCTTCCCTCGGCGCTGAGCAGGTCGGCGGGCCAGAGACTGGGATCGGGGCGGAAACCCACCTCGAGGTGGGCGTCGGCCGTGCCGGGATCGGCGAGCCGGCCGCCGGTCACCTCGCAGCGGCGCAGGAGCGGGTCCAGCCGGAGCGAGCGGCGGACGCCGCCCACGGTGAGCACGAGGTCGTCGACCCACCGGGTCAGCGCGACCGCGCCGTGCTCGGCGAACGGCAGCGGGACGCGGAGCCGCCAGGCGCCCTCGTGCCGCTCGGGGCCGGGGGCCGGGAAGCCGGTCGTCCCCGGGAGGGCCTCGTCCAGGAGCGCCGCGACGTCGTCGGGGCCGTCCGGGGAGAGGGCGAGCTCGGGCACGCGGCGGACCGCGGCGATCCCGGCGAGCGTTGCCAGCGCCGCCTCCTGCTCCCCGGCGCGCTGCGCCGTCCACCCGTCGTCCCCGGTCAGCGGGAGCACCCGGCTGAGGACCGCCCGCGCCCGCAGGCCGTGCAGCCCGAGCACGGTCGCCGCCGCGCGCAGCGCGACCGCCGACGACGGGCGTGGCGGAGCGACCAGGTCCAGGCCGGTGGTCGTCGCGTCCGAGAGGCGG
>DASQTE010000487.1:0-6477 GCA_035642035.1 Blastococcus sp. | reverse complement strand
TGTCGTGCAGGTGGGCCTGGCCGGTGAACAGCGCGTCCAGCAGCGCCTTCTCCGCGATCGATCCGGCCACCTCGCCCGTCACGACCGGCGGTTCGGCCTTGAGGACCGGGAGCTGGCTGACGCCGTACTCGCGCATGTAGTCGATCGCGTCGCGCACGGTCTCGGTCGGGTGGACGTGCACCAGCGGGGGCATCGCGCCGCCCTTGTTCTCCAGCATGGTCGCCACCGTGGGGGAACCGTCGCCGGTGTGCAGGAAGCCGTAGCGGGCCATCCACCGGTCGTTGAAGATCTTGGACAGGTATCCGCGGCCGCCGTCCGGCAGCAGCACCACGACCACGTCGTCCGGGCCGGCCCGGCGGGCGACCTCGAGCGCGGCCACCACGGCCATCCCGCACGAGCCGCCGACCAGCAGGCCCTCCTCGCGGGCGAGCCGGCGGGTCATCGCGAACGAGTCACCGTCGGAGACGGCGATGATCTCGTCGGCGATCTCCCGGTCGTAGGTCGAGGGCCAGAAGTCCTCGCCGACACCCTCGACGAGGTAGGGGCGGCCGGTGCCACCGGAGTAGACCGAGCCGTCGGGGTCGGCGCCGACGATGCGGACGTTCCCGCCGGAAACCTCCTTGAGGTACCGGCCGATGCCGCTGATCGTGCCGCCGGTGCCCATGCCGGTCACGAAGGCGGTGATCCGGCCCTCGGTCTGCGCCCAGACCTCCGGCCCGGTCGTCTCGTAGTGCGACTGCGGGTTGGCCGGGTTCGAGTACTGGTCGGGCTTCCAGCCGCCGGGGGTCTCGCGGGCCAGCCGGTCGGACACCGAGTAGTAGGAGCGCGGGTCGGCCGGGTCGACCGCCGTCGGGCAGACGACGACCTCGGCCCCGTACGCCTTGAGCACGTTGATCTTCTCCTGCCCGACCTTGTCGGGGCAGATGAAGATGCACCTGTAGCCGCGCTGCTGGGCGACCAGGGCCAGCCCGATGCCGGTGTTGCCGCTCGTCGGCTCGACGATGGTGCCGCCGGGCTGCAGGGCGCCGCTGGCCTCGGCCGCGTCGACCATGCGCACGGCGATCCGGTCCTTCACCGAGCCGCCGGGGTTGAGGTACTCGATCTTGGCCAGCACCAGCGGGGCGTCGGGCCCCAGCTCGCTGGTCACCGAGCCGAGCCGGACGAGCGGGGTGTTGCCGACCAGGTCCACGACGGACTCGGCGTACTGCACGGTGCCTCCTCGATGCGGGCTCGAGCGGAGCCCGGTTCCGCCCCCATCCCATCAGACCCGGGCCGCGAGGTCCTCCCGCGCCGACGCATCCCGTGCGGCGCGGCGGCGCACGGGGGAAGGATGCGGGCATGACTTCTCCCGTGGGCACCCGCACGCTCGGCCGGGACGGGCTGACCGTCTCCGCCCTCGGTCTCGGCTGCATGGGCATGAGCCAGATGTACGGCGCGGCCGACCGGCAGGAATCGATCGCCACGGTGCACCGCGCCCTCGATCTCGGCGTCACCTTCCTCGACACGTCCGACGTCTACGGCGAGGGGCACAACGAGGAACTGGTCGGCGAGGCCGTCGCCGGACGGCGGGACGAGGTGCAGCTGGCCACCAAGTTCTCGCTCAGTCACGACGGGCCGGGCACGACCATCGACGGGCGGCCGGAGAACGTGCGGGCCTGCGCCGAGGCCAGCCTGCGCCGGCTGCGGGTCGACGTCATCGACCTCTACTACCAGCACCGGGTCGACCCGGAGGTCCCGATCGAGGACACGGTCGGGGCGATGGCCGAGCTCGTGCAGCAGGGCAAGGTCCGGCACCTCGGGCTGTCCGAGGCCAGCGCCGCCTCGATCCGGCGGGCGGTGGCCGTCCACCCCATCGCCGCGCTGCAGAGCGAGTGGTCCCTGTGGACCCGCGACCTGGAGGCAGAGGTCCTGGGTGTGGCCCGCGAGCACGGGATCGGCATCGTGCCGTTCAGCCCGCTCGGCCGCGGCTTCCTCACCGGCGCCATCACCAGCCCGGCCGACTTCGCCGAGGACGACTGGCGGCGCACCCACCCGCGGTTCACCGGCGAGGCGTTCGCGGCCAACCTGCGGCTGGTCGACGCCGTCCGCGAGCTGGCCGTCGAGAAGGGGGCGACGCCCGGTCAGCTCGCGCTGGCCTGGGTGCTCGCCCAGGGCGACGACGTCGTGCCGATCCCGGGGACGAAGCGGCGCACGTACCTCGAGGAGAACGTCGCCGCCGCGGCCGTCGAGCTCACCGCCGACGACCTGGCCCGACTCGACGCCATCGCGCCGCCCGGGGTGGCGGTCGGCGGGCGCTACGCCAACAGCGGCTACGTCTACGGCGACAGCCCGGAGCGGGCGGCGTGACCGAGCTCGCGAGGTCACCCAGGGGCAGAGCACCGTCGGGCACGTGCCCGCCGAGCGCCAGCGAGGAGGTCGCGTGACCGAGCGCCTGCTGGTCGCGGTGTTCGCGTCGCCGGTGGCCGACGTCCTGGTGCGGTGGGGGACGGAGCTGGGGTTCCGCACGGTCCTCGTCGAGCCGGGGGAGTCCGCCGCCGACGTCCGTGCCGACCGCACCGCGCGCAGCTTCGCCGAGATCGACGACGAGCTCGCGGGCGGGAACGCCGACGTCGTCGTCACCGACCACCACCGCGACGAGCTGGGCCCGCTGCTCCGCGACGCGCTCGCGCGACCCGCCCGGTGGATCGGCGTCATGGGCAACCCGCGGCACGAGGGGCCGCACGTCGCGGCGCTGACCGGGCTCGGTGTCCCGCCGGAGGACATCGCCCGGGTGCACCGGCCGATCGGGCTGGACATCGGCTCCCGGCAGCCGGCCGAGATCGCCGTCTCGACGCTGGCCGGGCTGCTCGCCGACCGCAACGGCCGCGCCGGCGGCTTTGCGCACGGCGGCTGAGCCGATGGGTGGCGAGGTCCTGCTCGGCGCCGACCTGGGCACGTCCGGCCTGAAGGTCGTCGCCCTCGACCTCACCGGCAGCGTGGTCGCGGAGGCGGAGCAGGCCTACGCGTACGACCGGCCGGCGCCGGGGTGGGCCGAGATCGACGTCCGGACCTGGGGCACCGCCCTCGACCGCGCCCTCGAGGCGCTGGCCGCCCAGCTGGGCGGAGCCCGGGTGCGGGCGCTCGGGTTCTCCGGGCAGATGCACGGCGTCGTCCTGGTCGGGGACGACGGCGCCCCTCTCCGCCCGGCCCTGCTGTGGCCCGACCAGCGGGCCGCTCCCGAGCTGGACCGGTGGCGGGGGCTGGGCGCCGCCGAGCGGGCCGCGCTGGCGAACCCGCTGGCTCCGGGCATGACCGGCCCGATGCTCGCCTGGCTCGGCGTCCACGAGCCCGAGGTGCTGCGCCGGGCCACCGCGCTGCTGCTGCCCAAGGACGCGGTCCGCGGCGCGCTGCTGCCGGGGGCGCCGCCGGTCACCGACCGCAGCGACGCCTCGGCGACCCTGCTGTGGGACGTCGTCGCCGACGACTGGAGCGCCGCCGCCGTCGGCGCGGCCGGCTTCGATCCGGCGCTGCTGCCGGCGGTCCGGCCCTCGGCCGAGGTCGCCGGCACGGCGCTGCTCCCGTTCGGCGAGGTGCCCGTCGTCGTGGGCGGCGCGGACACGCCGCTGGCGATGCTCGCGGTGGGCGCCGTCGGCGGCGCGCAGGTCAACCTCGGGACCGGGGCGCAGCTGCTGCGCCCCCGCCGGGACCCCGGGCCGGCCGCCGATCCGGTGGTGCACACCTACGCCGACGCGGCCGACGGCTGGTACGCCATGGCGGCCCTGCAGAACGGGGGCTCGGCCTGGGAGTGGGCGTGCGACGTCCTCGGGCTGTCGCTCACGGACTTCGTCGCCGCCGCCGCGTCGGTGCCGCCTGGTGCCGGCGGAGTGGTGTTCCGGCCGTTCCTCACCGGCGAGCGCGGGGGCGTGGCCGGGCCGGACGACCGCGGCGGGTGGACGGGCCTGCACGCCGGCAGCACCCGCGCCGACCTGGCGCGCGCCGCGGCGGAGGGGGTCGTGTTCGCGATCCGGGCCGCGTTCGACCTGCTCGCCATCCGCGACCGGGAGACCGTCCTGCTCACCGGTGGGGCGGCGCGCTCGGGCATCCTCACGCAGCTGCTGGCGGACGTCCTCGGGCGGCCGGTCCAGCCGCTCGGCCTGCGCAGTGCCTCCGCCGTCGGGGCGGCCCTGCTGGCCGGCCGCGGCGTCGGGCTCGACGTGGAGCCGGTTCGGGAGGAGGGGCCGCTCGTGGAACCGTACGGGGAGCCGGCCCTCGAGCGGGCCTTCGACCGGTGGTCGGCCGCCTGAGGTCCGGTGCGCCCGGTGTCAGCTCGGCGGCACCGGAGGGACGGACTGCAGGGGGTTGACCGGGTCGGGCAGCCGGACGTGGGCGAGCGCGGCGTCGTGCAGCGTGCCGTTGGAGGCGATGGCGTGGCCACCCGCCGGCCCGGGCATACCGGTCAGGTCGGTGAACCGGCCGCCGGCCTCGCGCACGATGACGTCCAGCGCGGCGAGGTCCCAGACCGACACCTCCGGCTCGCAGGCGATGTCCACCGCGCCCTCGGCGAGCAGGCAGTAGCTCCAGAAGTCGCCGTAGGCGCGGGTCCGCCAGACCTTGCGGGTGAGGTCGAGGAAGCCGCCGAGGACGCCGCGCTCCTCCCAGCCGGCCAGGCTCGAGTAGGACAGGCTCGCGTCGCCCAGGTCGCTGACGTCGGACACCCGGCACCGGGTGGCGGACTCGAGCCGGCGGCCGGTCCAGGCGCCGACGTCCTTGGCTGCCCACCAGCGCTTGTTGAGGGCCGGCGCCGAGACCAGCCCGACGACCGGCTCCTCGCCGTCGAACAGGGCGATGAGCGTGGCCCAGACGGGCACGCCCCGGACGAAGTTCTTCGTGCCGTCGATCGGGTCGAGCACCCAGCGCCGCGGACCGTGGCCGGTCGTGCCGAACTCCTCGCCCATGACCGCGTCCCGCGTCCGGGCCCGGCGCAGCGTGATCCGCAGCTGCTCCTCGACCGCCCGGTCGGCGTCGGTGACCGGCGTCAGGTCGGGCTTGGTGTCGACTTGCAGGTCCTGCGCCCTGAACCGGTCCAGGCTGATCGAGTCGGCCTGGTCCGCCAGCACGTGTGCCAGCCGCATGTCCTCCGAGAAGCCCCGCCCCGACGTCATGGGCACCGAACCTAGCCGGGAGGGCCCTCCAGCACCCTGAGGCGACCCCCGTACGGCGCCGATACCGTCGTGGCGTGGACGCCGCGACGATCGCCGGGCTGCTCGCCGACCCGGCGCGGCTGAAGGTCGTCGCGGCCCTGGCGCTCGGGGCCGGGACGATCGAGGAGGTGGCCGAGGCCGCCGGTCTCCCGCTCAAGGACGTCGCCCTCGCCGCCCGGCGGCTGGCACGCGCCGGCCTCGTGGACCGGGACGGCCACGACCTCGCGCTGCACACCGACCGGTTCGGGGCCGCGGCGCGCGCCGCCGCCGAGTCCGCGCCCCCGCCCCAGCCGCTGTCGTCCGATCCCGCCGAGGACGCCGTGCTGTCGGCCTTCGTCCGCGACGGCCGGCTGGTCTCCATCCCGACCCAGCTCAGCAAGCGGCGGGTGGTGCTCGAGCACCTCGTCCGGGTCTTCGAGCCCGGGGTGCGGTACCCCGAGCGCGAGGTGAACGCGCTGCTCGCCGTCTGGCACGCCGACGTCGCCGCGCTGCGCCGGTACCTGGTCGACGAGGGGCTGCTGACCCGCGAGGCCGGCGTCTACTGGCGCAGCGGCGGCTGGGTCGACGTCTGAGACGACGTCGACACGTCGACCTGTCGACGAATCGGTTCGACGACCCGCACGGGCAGCCGCACACTGCCCGCGTGGTCCCGACCCCGTCCGCCGACGCCTTCGCCGCAGTGGCGCGCTCGTCGCCGTGGCTCTGGTCGACCCTGCGCTTCACGGTCCGCTGGCCGGGCGACCGGTGGAAGACCGGCGCGGTCCGTGCGTGGCTGCGCCGACCCGACGTGCTCCGCGTGGAGGCACTCGACGGCGCGCTGCTCCAGATCGTCCGCGAGCCGCCGGGCGTGCGCCGTGCGGTCCCGGTCCTGCGCCCGGACGGGCTCGTCGCGAGCCGGCCCGCCCCGTGGGCCTCCGGCACCGACGCGCCGATGCACCAGGACTACCACTGGGTGGCGATGCTGGACCCGGCCGAGCTCGCGGACGTCGGCGTGGAGTCCCTGACCGAGGTGGAGCACGGCGGGCGATCGGCGTGGGAGGCGGTCGTGTCGCCGAGCCCCTCCTACGAGCCGCGGTGCGGGTGCTGCCCGCTGCTGCGCTCGCGCCGGATCGACCTCCTCGAGTACGCCGACTTCCGGGAGCACGTCCTGCCGGCCTGTCCCGAGTCCTTCCGGGTCCGGCTGGACGTGGAGACGGGTGTCTGCGTCCTGACCGAGGAGATCGGCGGTCTCACCCCGGGGAAGGGGCACGACCTGCGGATCGAGGCGGTCGACCAGCCCATGGACGACGGCCTTTTC
>DASQTE010000486.1:0-4940 GCA_035642035.1 Blastococcus sp. | reverse complement strand
CCGCCAGACCGAGCGGCATCTGATCAGCTTCATCGTGTCCGACGACGGCCGGCTGCTCCTGGACGGGGAAGAGAACCAGGGCGTCATCTCGTCCCGCCAGTGAGCGATCGGAACGACGAACGGCGGCGCCCGCCGGGTATCGGACCCGGCCGGACGCCGCCGTCGTGGTGCATGGCGGTGGCGGTGGGATTTGAACCCACGGAGGGGGTTGCCCTCACACGCTTTCGAGGCGTGCTCCTTCGGCCGCTCGGACACGCCACCGCCGAAGAGACTACAGGCCCCTCTGCGCGCGGAAGAACGCACGTAGCAGCGTGGCGGACTCCTCGGCCCGGACGCCCGCGGTGACCTCCGGCCGGTGGTTGAGCCGCCGGTCCCGGACCACGTCCCAGAGCGACCCGGCCGCGCCCGCCTTCGGGTCGTCGGCGCCGTAGACGACCCGGTCCACCCGGGCCAGGACGCTCGCCCCGGCGCACATCGTGCAGGGCTCGAGCGTGACCACCAGCGTGCAGCCGGTCAGCCGCCAGCCGTCCCCGTGCACCTGCGCCGCCGCCCGCAGGGCCAGCACCTCGGCGTGCGCGGTCGGGTCGCCCTGCTTCTCGCGCTCGTTGGCCGCCTCGGCGAGCACCGCCCCGTCCGGCCCCAGGACGACGGCGCCGATCGGCGTGTCCCCCCATTCCTGTGCCGCGGCCGCGAGTTCGAGCGCGCGGCCCATCGCGACGTCGACGTCGACGGTCACGACCCGCCTCTCCGCAGGCTCGTGCTCTGCCCCCCACTGTGGGCAGAGCACGAGCGTCCGGACGTGTGGTGCCACGGCTGACCACAGCAGGCCCGCGGCATCCTCGCGCCGACGCCGATGCTCACGAGGTGCTCCCGGCGCGCTCTGCCTCTGCCCACGCCGCGTGGGCAGAGGCAGAGCTTCCGTGGGTGCATGCAGCGAGCGAGGTCACGCCGGCCCATCCAGCGGGAAGCCGACCAGTTGCTGCAGCTCCGCCAGGGCATCGGCCGGGTCGACCACCTTGATGGTCGAGAAGCCCAGCTCGCGCGCGGGCTTGAGGTTGATGCCCAGGTCGTCGAGGTAGGCGCAGTCGGTCGCCTCGATCGTCCGGCCCACGGCGTCCGACAGCCGGGTCAGCGCCCGCCGGTAGATCTCCGGCTCGGGCTTGCGCACGCCCTCGACCGACGACTCGACGACCGCGTCGAACAGGCCGAGCAGCTCGCCGATCGGACCGGTCCGCTCCATCGGCGCCACGTTGTTCGACAGCAGCGCCAGCGGCAGCCCGGCCGCCCGCAGGCAGCGCACCGCCTCGACCATCGCCGGCCGCAGCTCCCCGCGCAGCGCGGCGAGCACCCGGGCGGCCTCCACCCGGTGCCCGGCGGCCAGGGCCTCGGCCTCGAAGGCGGTCGAGAAGCCGGCGACGTCGAGCTCGTTGCGCTCATACCGCGCCCAGGCGTTGGTGTCCGGGTCGGTGGAGTTGAGCCGCACGATCAGGCCCTCGGGGAGGCCGGCCTCGCGCTCGTAGGCGGTGAACTGCGTGATGGGGCTCTCGGTCAGCACCCCGCCGAGGTCGAAGACCACCGCCGAGACACGTCCGCGCCCGCTCACGGAGCCACCGCCGCGGCCAGCTCGTCGGCGAACCCGAGACGCGCGGCGATCCGCTCCACCATCTCGTCGGCCCAGAGGTCGTCGGCGGTCACGATCGCGCGCAGGTCGTCGTGCGGCAGGCCGTCGTCGGAGAACACGTCGAGGTCACCGCCGGGCCAGCCCGCCTCGTCGTCATCGAACGCGCCGTCGGTGTCGACGCCGATGCCGTACCGCTCCACCACCTCGGCGGCCAGCACCCACTCGAGCATGGTGGCGTCGGAGATCAGCGCGCGGACCATCCCGCCCGGGCCGTGCCGGAGGACGACGAAGTAGAGCCGCGAGTCGACGACCACGACGAACGGCGGCGGCCACGCGTCGGCACCGGGCTCGCCGAGCGCCCGCTCGAGCACCGGCAGCTCGTCCCCGGCGTCCTCGGCCAGCAGTTCGACCCGCCACCGCTCCGCGACCCGGCTCACCCGGACGGCGAAGCTGCTGCGCACCTCGGGGACGTCGGTCATCGCTTGCGCAGCATGGTCAGGCCGTCGGAGAGCGGCAGCAGCACGGTCTCCCACCGGGGGTCGGCGGCCAGCGCGACGTTCAGCTCGGCGAGCGCTATGTCGTCCCGGTCGCGCGGGTCGAGCACGCGCCCCTCCCGCAGCGTGTTGTCCAGCAGCACCACGCCGTTGTCCGTCATCCGGGGGTACAGCTCCTCGACGTAGGCGGCGTACCCGGTCTTGTCGGCGTCGACGAAGGCCAGGTCGAAGGTCGCGGTGGCCGGGAGGTCCCGCAGCGTCGGCAGGGCCTCCCCGAGCCGGACCTCGATCCGGTTGCCGAGGCCGGCGCGCTCCCAGTAGCGGCGGGCCACCGCCGTCCACTCGGCGCTGCGGTCCAGGCAGAGCAGCGAGCCGTCGTCGGGCAGACCTCGGGCGATGCAGAGCGACGAGTACCCGGTGAAGGTGCCGATCTCGATCGCCCGGCGGGCGCCGACGGCCCGGGTGAGCAGCTGCATGAAGGTGCCCTGCTCGGGGGCGATCTGGTACGTCGGCGACGCCTCGCCGCGTTCGGCCAGCTCGGCGGTCTCGCGCAGCAGGTCGGTGACGACGTCGTCGGCGGCTTCGGAACCGGCGCGCACGTAGTCGGCCAGCTCGGGCGTGAGGAGGAAGGAACGTGGCGTCATGGCGCTGAGGGGTGCCGGAACGCAGGGGTCATAGCCTCTGATCATGGCCGATGCCGCAGGACCCGGTGCCGCACCGGCCCCCCGCTTCCCCGTGCCGACCATGCCCGCGCCCCCCGTGGGCGTCGTCGGACTGGGTCAGCTGGGCGGATCGCTGGCCGCCGCGCTGGCCGTGGCCGGGCGACCGGTGCAGGGCTGGGACGTCGACCCCGCCGCCCGCGACGCCGCCGCGGCCAGGGGTGTGCAGATCAGCCGCGAGCTGTCCGGCGTCGTCGTCCTCGCCGTCCCCCTGCCGATCATGGGGACGGCGCTCGACGGCCTGACCGTCGCCCCGGACGCGACCGTCACCGACCTCGGCTCGGTCAAGCGCCCGGTGCTGGAGACTGTCGGCGCCGGCGTCGGCAGCCGGTTCGTCGGCGGGCACCCGATGTGCGGCACCGAGCGCTCCGGGCACGCCGCCGCCGACCCGGGCCTCTTCTCCGGCGCGCGCTGGGCGCTGTGCCTCGAGCCGGGCACCGAGCTGGTGCGCTGGCTCCGGGTCGCCGAGGTGGCGCTGGCCGTCGGTGCCGAGGTCGTGCCGGTCACGGCGGCCGAGCACGACGACGCGGTCGCGGCGATCAGCCACGTGCCCCACCTGCTGGCCGCCGCGCTGGCCGCGGCCGCCGGCCGGGCCGGACCGCTGGCCCTGGCCCTCGCTGCGGGCAGCTTCCGCGACGGGACCCGGGTCATCGGCAGCGACCCCGGGTTCGTGCGGGCGATGGTCGAGGGCAACGCGGGGCCGACGACCGCGGCGCTGGCCCGGGTCCAGGAGGAGCTGGCCCGCCCGTGGGCGGAGCTCGTCGCCGACGGCCACGCCGTCGCCACCCGCCCGCAGGGGCGCCGCGTCGTGCGGGTGCCGCTGGACCGGGCCGCCCTGCTGTCGCTGGGCCGGGCCGGCGGAGCGGTCACCCGGCGCCTCGCCGCCTTCGTGGAGGGCTACGTCCCCGACCCGGCGTGAGCAGTCCCTGTTTCGGGCGTGCCGCGACGGGCAGGGTGTCGGCATGGAAGAGACCGACATCCTGAGCCGGATCCACTCGTTGGTCGACGAGGAGCACAAGCTCCGGGAGAACGCCGAGCACACCGACGAGACGCGCGCCCGGATGAGCAAGCTCGAGGCCGACCTGGACCAGTGCTGGGACCTGCTGCGCCAGCGGCGCGCGAAGCGGCAGTACGACGAGGACCCCGAGGACGCCTCCGTGCGCCCGGAGTCGACGGTCGAGAACTACCTGCAATAGCTAGGCGGAACGCTTCACCGGCCGGCGGTGCTGGGTGCCCAGCAACGCGAGCTGCCAGAGCAGCCGGGACCGGGGGTCGGTGACCTTCCGGCCGGTCACCGACTCGATCCGGCGGAGCCGGTGCATGACGGTGTTCCGGTGGCAGTAGAGCTCGTCGGCGGCCCGCGTGGGGGACCCGTCGGAGGCCAGGAACGCCGCGAGCGTGTCGAGCAGGACCTCGCGCTCGTCGTCGGGCAGCTCCAGCAGGCCGCCGAGGGACTGCCCCACCAGCCGTGAGCTGATCTCCGGCGAGTTGCTCAGCAGCGCCTCGGGCAGCCGCTCGTCGATGGTGACCACCCGCGCGCTGCCCTCGGGCAGGGTGCGCGCCGCCGTCTCGGCCAGCCGGTACGCCGACCCAGCGCCCGCGGCCCCTTCGACGACGGCGGAGACCCCCACGGGCCCGGTCGCCATCGCGCGCAGCCAGGTCATCACCTCGCAGCCGCGCAGCGCCCCGAGCGCGACGATGCCGACCTGCGTCCCGTTGCGGGCGCCCCACACCGAGCGGAGGCCGCGCTTGAGCAGCGCGGCGGTCGGCGAGTCCAGCGCCGCGACGCCGTCCGGGCCGGGCAGGGCCACGACCGCCACGAGCCGGCCGTCCAGCGGGACGGCGAGCAGCTCGGACGCCGTCCGCACGAACGCCGGGTCGCCGCCACGGCCCTCGAGCAGCCCGTCGAGGACCTGCTGGCGGACGCTCTCGTCCACCCCGGCCAGCCGCCGCTGCTCCTCGCGGTAGCCCTCGGCCACCGCGGCGCACTCGGCGTCGTTGGTCCGCCAGACCGACCCGGCCACCTCCAGCAGCAGGGTGTCGTGCCGGTTGCTCCGGCGGGACACCTCGAGCAGCGCCTCCCAGGTGACCTGCCCACCGAGGCGG
>DASQTE010000485.1:0-10748 GCA_035642035.1 Blastococcus sp. | reverse complement strand
TCGACCGCGCGCTCAGCACCGCCTGGTCCAGCGCGGCGGCGGCCCGCCGCTTCTGGGTCTGGGCGTCCCGGGCCACGGCGAGCGCCTGCTCGAGCGCGATGTCGGCCTCCTCGAGCTGCCGCAGGGCGGCCAGCGGATCGGGCCGGTCACCGGCGAGCAGCTCGTCGGCCGTGGTCAGGGCCGCCTCGGCGCGGGCGATCTGCGGGCGCAGGCCGCTGCGGTCGCCCGAGCCGGAGAGCGACCGGGCCTCGGCGAGGTCCTCCTCCGTCTCCGCCCGGACGGCGGCCACCCGGCCGCCCGCCGCGTCGAGGTCGGCGGCCAGCCGGCCGACGGCGTCCAGCAGCGTCGTGGTCTGGGCGACGGCGTCCTCGGCCGCCCGGATGTCGCCGACGGCGGTGCCCTTCTCCGCCGAGGCGAGCGCCGCCCGGGCCTCCTGCACCTCCTGCTCGGCCGCGGCCAGCCGGGCCCGCGCCTCGGTCACGTTGTCGGCCACCGGCGCCACCGCTGCGGCGGCGAACCGCCGCTGCAGCTGCGCCAGACGCTGCTCCTCCTGCGGGATCCTGGTGTGCAGCTCCGCGATCCGCGGGGCGAGCGCGTCGAGCACCTGGGGGGCGGTGTTCTCCAGGTCCCGCAGCTTCGCGAAGGCGCCGGCCTGCTCGTCCAGGCGCGCGCCGGCGGCCTCGGTCAGCCGGAGCATCTCGCCGAGCATCTGGCGGGTCGTCGGCTCGTCCTCCGGGACGTCGTCGTCGAGCTGCTGGCGCAGCGTGAAGGCGCGGGAGAGCTCGTCCCGGGAGGCGGCCAGCGCCTTGTCGAACCCCGCGACCGCCTCCTCGCCGTACTGCGCCCGGGCGAAGTCGAGGTCGAGCTGCGAGGTCTTCATCGCCTCGTCCAGCTCGAGCAGCTCGGAGCTGGCGCGGAACTGCAGCTGCTCCGTCGTCGTCCCGGCGTAGGGGTCGGCCTTCTCCAGCCGCTTCACCGGCGGAGGCTGCGCCTCGCGCTTGCGGCGGCGGTTGCGGCTGACCAGGTAGGCGCCGCCGCCCGCGAGGGCGATCGCCCCGACCACCAGCAGCGCGCCCCCGCCGCCGGAGTCGGCCGAGCCCGGCGCCTCTCCGGTGCGGACGATGTCGGCGAACGCGACGACCCCGGCCTCCCAGTTCCCCTCCCCGAACTCCGGCTCCACCGCCTGCCCGGCCAGCTCGTCGGCCTCGCTGGGGGTCACGTCGGCGTCCGCCGGCAGGGCGAAGGTGTAGTTCCGGTCGTCGACGGCGATCGCCAGCAGGGCGTCCGAGCCCCCGAGGTCGGACAACTGCCCGGTCTCCTGGAGCCACTCCCCGGGGGTCAGGTCGCCGAAGGTGTCGACGGTGACCACGAACAGCTGGACGCCGTCCTCGGTCTGCAGCTCGTCGAGCGCGGCGTCGACCTGCGCCTCGTCCCCGAGGACGCCGGCCTCGTCGACGACCTGCTCGTCGAGCCGGAACGGCTCCTCGGCGAGCGCCGGCCCACCGGTCAGGGCGAACAGTGCGGACGCACCCAGGACGACGAACAGCCGGCGCACGGCCACCTCCAGCGGTAGGAGAGATCGACAGTACCGACGCACCAGGCGTCCGGCCCCGTCGCGCGGGGTAGGGGCCGATCCGCCGTCCCGCGACCGAGGAGTGCCCGTGCCCGAGCCCGACCGCCTGCCCGCTGCCGAACTGCCGCCCGGGGCGGTCCGCCGCGTCGGCGACTGGGCGGTCGGCAACCGTGGCGACGACCGGTACTTCGGGGTCTCCCGTCGCTGCCGGCACCAGCTCGCCGACCTGTCCGAGGGCAGCATCGACGCCGACGGCTGCCTGGTCTGCCCGTGGCACCAGAGCCGGTACGACGTCCGGACCGGCGAGATGGTCGAGGGGCCGAAGGGCTTCCTCGGCTACCACGGGCCGACGCCCGTCTACACCCAGCTCGTGCAGCTGCTGGGCCGGGTCGCGCGGCTCCGCGTGCGCCGCGCGACCCGCCGGGGCGAGGACGTGGTCCTCGAGTAGCTCAGGTGCGCTCGATCGGCGCGTCGATGCCCTGGACGAGGGCGTCGGTCTCGATCGCCCCCGCGCCGGTCCCCCGGACGTCGACGCCCATCGTGGCCGCGACCTCCTCGGCCGACTTGGGGTGCAGGACGCCGTCGCGGATCTCCTCGGCCCAGTGGCAGCTGACCAGCCGACCCGGGGCCAGCTCGCGCAGGACCGGCACCTCGTCGTCGCACCGGGTCTCCTGCCGCCACGGGCAGCGGGTGTGGAACCGGCAGCCGCTGGGCGGGTTGGCCGGCGACGGGAGGTCACCGGCGAGCAGGATCCGCTCCCGGCTCTCCTCCACGACCGGGTCGGGGACGGGGACGGCGCTCATCAACGACCGGGTGTAGGGGTGCAGCGGCTCCTCGTACAGCCCGTCCGCCGGGGCCTGCTCCACCAGCGACCCCAGGTACATGACCCCCACGACGTCGCTGATGTGCCGGACGACGGCGAGGTCGTGGGCGATGACCAGGTACGTCAGTCCCAGCCGCTCCTGCAACTCCCCCAGCAGGTTGAGCACCTGGGCCTGGACGGAGACGTCCAGCGCCGACACCGGCTCGTCCGCGATCAGCAGGTCCGGCTCCAGCGTCAGGGCGCGGGCGATGCCGATGCGCTGCCGCTGGCCCCCGGAGAACTCGTGCGGGTAGCGGCGCAACGACGCCGAGGGCAGCCCGACCGCGTCCAGCAGGCCGCGGACCTTCTCCGCGATGCCCGCCGTCCCGCCCCCGAGCCCGTGCGCACGCAGCGGCTCCGACAGCAGCGACTCCACGTTCTGCCGGGGGTCGAGGCTGCCCAGCGGGTCCTGGAAGACCATCTGCATGCGCTGGCGCATGTGCCGCAACGGTTCGCCCTTGAGCGCGGCGACGTCGGTGCCGTCGAACAGCACCCGCCCGGCGGTGGGCTCCTCGAGCCGCAGGATCGCCCGCCCGAGCGTCGACTTCCCGCAGCCGGACTCCCCGACCAGTCCGTAGGTGGACCCGCGCGGGACGGCCAGGTCGACGCCGTCGACCGCCTTCACGTGGCCGACGGTGCGGTCGAAGAAGATCCCGCTCTTGATCGGGAAGTGCACCTTGAGGCCCTCGACCCGGAGGAGGTCGTCGGTGGAGACGGCCGGGACGGCGGTCATCGGGCGCCTCCCAGGGCGGTGGCGCCGGCCGGCGCCTGCGGGTACGTGAGCGGGTGCCGGCACCGCAGCTCACGGCCGGGCCCGTCGTACTCCAGCGGCACGATGCTGCCGGACACCTCGGTGAGGCAGTCGTCCTGCGCGTTGTCGCAGCGCGGCGCGAACGCGCAGCCCTGCTCCCACGGGATGGTGTCGCGGGCGGAGCCGCGGATCGGCGTGAGCGGCGTCCCGCGGCCGGTGTCCAGGCGCGGCACGGACGCGAGCAGGCCGCCGGTGTAGGGCTGCCGCGGCCGGGCGAAGAGGTCGTGCCGGTCGGCGGTCTCGATGATCTTGCCGGCGTACATCACGTGCACGCGGTCGCAGAGCCCGGCCACGACGCCCAGGTCGTGGGTGATCATCACCAGCGCCGTCCCCGTGTCGACGACGAGGTCGCGCAGCAGCTCGAGGATCTGCGCCTGGATCGTGACGTCGAGGGCCGTGGTCGGCTCGTCGGCGATGAGCAGCCGCGGCGAGCAGGCGAGCGCCATCGCGATCAGCGCGCGCTGACGCATCCCGCCCGAGAGCTGGTGCGGGTACTCGTCCAGCCGGCGCCGCGGGTCGGGGATCCCCACGCGGTCGAGCAGCTCGGCCGCCTCCTCGGCGGCCTGCTTCTTGGACATCTCGCGGTGCTCGAGCAGCACCTCGGTCACCTGGGTGCCGATCCGCACGGTGGGGTTCAGCGACGAGAGCGGGTCCTGGAAGACCATCGCCATGTCCGCGCCGCGCAGGCTGCGGAGCATCTGGTCGCTCGCGCCGATCAGCTCCTGCCCGTTGAACCGGACCGACCCCGTCACGTCCACCCCGCGGCTCGGGAGCAGGCCCATCACGGCCAGCGAGGTCACCGACTTGCCGCAGCCGGACTCCCCCACCAGGCCGATCGTCTCGCCCGGGGCGACGGCGAAGCTGACCCCGTCGACGGCACGGGTGGACTTCTCGCCGCGGCGGGTGAAGGTGACGGCGAGGTCGTCGACCTCGAGCACGGGAGCGCTCGCCGGACCGCCCAGCACGGAGCTCATCGGGTGCGTCACCTCCGGAACTTCGGGTCGAGGGCCTCGCGCAGCGCCTCGCCCAGGAGCGTGAAACCGAGCGCGACGATGATGATGCACAGCGCCGGGTAGACGGCCAGCTCGGGACGGATGGACAGGAAGCCCTGGGCGCTGGCCAGCATCGCGCCCCACTCCGGCCGGGCCAGGTCGGGGTCGCCGAGCCCGAGGAACGAGAGGGCAGCCGCCTCGATGATGGCGGTGGCCAGCGACAGCGTGGCCTGCACGATCACCGGGCTGAGCGAGTTCGGCAGCACGTGCCCGAACACGATCCGGCTCTTCCGGATCCCCAGCGCCTGGGCCGCGACCGCGTAGTCGCTCCTCCGCTGGCCCAGCATGGAGCCGCGCAGGAGCCGGGCGAAGATCGGCACCTGGGTGACCGCGATGGCGATCATCAGCGCGTACTGGTTCTGACCCAGCAGCACCGAGATGCTGATCGCCATCAGGAGGCTGGGGATGGACAGCACGATGTCGACGAACCGCATCACCACGGAGTCCACCCAGCCGCCGAAAGCCCCGGCCAGCACCCCCAGCGCCATCCCGACGATGACACCGAGCACCGTCGCCACGACGCCGATCAACAGGGACTGCCGCGATCCCCAGATCAGCCGGGACAGCAGGTCGCGGCCGAGGTTGTCGACCCCCAGCGGGAAGCCCTCCTGGCTCCCCGGGATGAACCCCGGCCGGATCTCGGACAGCAACGTCTGGGCCAGCGGGTCCCGCGGCGCCAGGAACGGTGCGAAGGCGGCCACCACGAGGAACACGACGACGATGACGGCGCCGATGATCGCCACCGGGTCACGGCGCAGCCGCCGGACCGCGCTCTTGGTCAGCGAGACGCCGCCCTCGCCCTCGGACACCTGACCGGCCCGCGCGGCGAGCTCGTCGATCCGGCGCCGGCGGACGTCGCCCAAGGCGGTCATCGCCACTCCTCCCGGTTCGCTCCCGCTGGCGTCATCGGACCCTCACCCTCGGATCGAGGAAGCCGTAGGAGATGTCGACCAGCAGGTTCACCAGCACGTACATGATCGCCAGCATCAGGACGAAGCCCTGCAGGAGGGCGTAGTCGCGGGCGAAGATGGCGTCGTACAGAGCCGAGCCCACGCCGCCGAACGAGAAGACCGTCTCGGTGAGCACGGCCCCGGACAGCAGCAGGCCCGTCTGCAGGCCGATCGTGGTGGACACCGGCAGCAGGGCGTTGCGGAGGATGTGCCGCCGCCGCACGGTGTCCCGGGCCAGGCCCTTCGCGTTCGCCGTCCGGACGTAGTCCTCGTTGACCACGTCGAGGACCGAGGCCCGGGTGATCCGCACGATGATCGCCAGCGGGATGGTGCCGAGCGCGATCGCCGGCAGGATCAGGTGCAGGACGGCGTCCCAGGCGGCGTCCCACTCCCGCGTCAGCAGCCCGTCGAGCACGTAGAAGTTCGTGATGCGGGTGGCGTCCATGCGCACGTCCTGGCGGCCGGAGCCGGGCAGCCAGCCCAGCTCGACCGCGAACGCCAGGCGCAGCAGGTAGGCGAGGAAGAAGACGGGGATGGCGACGCCGAGCAGCGAGCCGATGACCGACGCCGAGTCCAGCCAGCTGCCGTGCCGGCGGGCGGCGAGGTAGCCGAGCGGGATGCCCACGCCGATCGCGAAGATCATGGCGAAGATCGTCAGCTCGATCGTGCCGGGCATCCGTTCGAGGAACTCCGTGGTCACCGGTCGGCCGGTGCGCGCCGAGGTGCCGAAGTCCAGCCGGCCCGCCCGGCCGAGGAAGCGCAGGTACTGGACGATCAGCGGTTCGTCGAGGCCGAACAGCTCGTTGTACTGGGCGATGGCCTCGGGGGTGGCGCGCTCCCCCAGTGCGGCCTGGGCCGGCCCGCCGGGCAGTGCTCGGAGCCAGGCGAACAGCAGGACCGAGAGCCCGAGCAGGATCGGGATCAGCTGGAGGAGCCGCCTGGCGATGAAGCGGGCCACGTGCTCGGGTCACCTTTCCGGAGCCGGACGCAGTCGCGCCGGTGGCCACAGGGTGCCACCGGCGCGACCGCAGAGCCGGATCAGTCGCTGATCGACACCGTGGAGAAGACCTCAGCGGTCAGCGGGCTGGGCTCGAGGCCCTGCACGTTCTCCGCCACGACGAGCGCCGGCGGGGAGTGCGAGATCGGGACACCCGGCAGGTAGTCCATGATCAGCCGGTTGGCCTCCTGGTACATCTCGGTGCGGTTGGCCGCGTCGGGCTCGCGGTCGGCCTCGTCCAGCGCGGCGAAGATCTCCGGCGCGCTGAAGGCACCGAACTCGGCCGACGCCTGGTTGTTCGACGCCTCGGCGAAGAACGTGCCGATGAAGTTGTAGGCGTCGTTGTAGTCACCGGTCCAACCGAGCAGGTGGATGTCGGCCTGGCCCGCCTGGACGGCGTTCAGGTAGTCCGGGTTCCAGGGCAGCGCCGTCGGCTGGATGGTGAAGCCGGCGTCGGTCAGGTTCTGGCTGATGACCTGGAACATCGCGGCCGGGTCCGGCAGGTAGGGGCGGCTGACGTCGGTCGGGTAGAAGAACCGCAGCGTCGTCCCGGTGGCCCCGGCCTCGGCGAGCAGGGCCTTCGACCGCTCCGGGTCGTACTCGTAGGTCGTCACGTCGTCGGCCCAGCCGTCGACCGTCGGCGGCATGAACTGCGTGGCCTGCTCCGCGCCCTCGGGGAGCAGGGAGTTGACGATGGTCTCGCGGTCGATCGCGTGGGCGATCGCCTGACGGACCCGCGGGTCCTGCAGCGCCGGGTTGGCGCCCGAGTCGGGCACGTTCCCGCCGTTCATGCCCAGGTACAGGATGTTGAACGGGTCGCGGACGAGGACCTGCGCGCCGGTGTCCTGGAGGGTCTCGTAGTCGGCCGGGGAGACGAAGTCGTACCCGTCGATCGACCCGGCCTCGAGCTCCTGCCGGCGGGTGTTGCCGTCGGAGATCGTCCGGATGATGACCTCGTCCAGCTTCGCGGGCTCACCCCAGTAGTCCTCGTTGCGGACGATGGTGACCTCGCCGTTGCCGCGGTCCCAGCTCTCGAACTTGAAGGGGCCGGTGCCGACCGGGTGCTCCAGCGCGTACTCGGAGTAGGTCAGCGCGTCCTCGCTGCCCGAAACCTCGTCGGCGTTGTACTGCTGCAGCGCCTCGGGGCTCTGGATGGAGAAGGCCGGCAGCGCGAGGGCGGCGGGGAACTTCGAGGTGACCTGGGTCAGCCGGATCACCGCGGTGTTCTCGTCGGTGGCCTCGCAGCTCTCGTAGATGCTGGGGGTGTCCGGCGTGCTGGCGAAGCCGCCGAAGACCGCCTGGTAGTAGTACGAGGCGCTCGGGCTCTGGGCCAGGCCCTCGAAGTTGTACCAGCGGTCGAAGTTGAAGCAGACGGCCTCGGCGTTGAAGTCCGTGCCGTCGTGGAACTTCACGTCCTGCTGCAGGTTGAAGGTGTACTCGAGGCCGTCCTCGCTGACCTCCCAGTCCTCCGCCAGCTCGGGAACCGGGTCGGTGCCGCCGAGCTCGTTGCCCAGGAGGCCCTCGAAGATCTGGCGGGAGACGCGGAACGTCTCACCGTCGCTGCCGAACGCGGGGTCGAGCATCGCCGGGTCGCCGGTGGCGCCGAAGACGAACGTGCCGCCGGTCTGCTCCTCGCCGCCCTCCTCACCGGAGTCCCGGTCACTGGAGGCGCAGGCGGACAGTGTCACGGCGACGAGCGCTGCCGCGGAGGCGGCCAGAGCTCGGGTATGGCGACGGGTCATCGCGGAAAACCTGCCTTCTCGGCCTTCTCTGGCCGGATGAGGTCCGGGCGGGACTGCCGTGGGCGGAAATCGCTCCACAGACGTACGCGGACCCTAGGACGCCGCCGTCGCCGCAGGTGAGCCCGTCGTCGGCATCGACACCATCTCGTGACCTCGGGACGTGCTGGAACCGCCCGGCTGCAGGGTCCCGCCGCTGGCCCCGTCCGGAGGCTCGCCCCGAGCGTGCGAGGGGTGAGAGGGACGGGTCCTTCCACGGTGGGGGGAAGCGGGGTCGTCTCTCAGGCGTCGATGCGGCGGCGGCCCTCGAACGCGCGGCCCAGCGTGACCTCGTCGGCGTACTCCAGGTCGCCGCCGACCGGCAGCCCGCTGGCCAGCCGCGAGACGGCCAGACCCATCGGCGACACCAGGCGGGCCAGGTAGGCCGCCGTCGCCTCGCCCTCGAGGTTCGGGTCGGTCGCGATGATCAGCTCGGTGACCGCGCCGCTCATCAGCCGGGTCATGAGCTCCTTGACCCGCAGGTCGTCGGGGCCGACGCCGTCGATCGGGCTGATCGCGCCACCGAGGACGTGGTAGCGGCCCCGGAACTCACGGGTGCGCTCGATCGCCACGACGTCCTTGGGCTCCTCGACGACGCACAGGACGTCGTCGCTGCGGCGCGGGTCGCGGCAGATCCGGCACTGCTCGGCCTCGGCGACGTTGTAGCAGGTCACGCAGAAGCGGACCTCCTCCTGCACGCGGGTCAGCGCCGCGACCAGGCGGCTGACGTCGGCGGACTCGGCCGACAGCAGGTGGAAGGCGATGCGCTGGGCGCTCTTGGGGCCGACGCCGGGCAGCCGGCCCAGCTCGTCGATCAGGTCCTGGACGGCACCTTCGTACACGGGGTGTTCCTCGGGGATCCGGTGGTGGCGGTCAGAGGCCCGGGAGGCCCAGGCCGCCGCCACCCAGGCCGCCCGCGAGGGGGCCCATCGTGCTCGCCGCCAGCTCGTCGGCCGCGCGCTTCGCGTCGTGCAGGGCCGCGACGACGAGGTCCTGCAGGGTCTCGAGGTCGTCGGGGTCGACGGCGGCCGGCGCGATGGTGACGGCGGTGACGTCGCCGCCGCCGGTCATCGTGGCCGTGACCAGCCCGCCGCCGGCCGAGCCGGTGACCTCGGTGCGCGCGAGCTCCTCCTGGGCGGCGACCAGCTGCTGCTGCATCTGCTGGGCCTGCTGGAGGAGCTGAGCCATGTCGGGCTGACCACCGGGGAACATGTCCTTGAGAGTAGGCCGCGGATACGACGCGCAGCGGCACGCCGGCCGTCGCCGTCCCGCAGGCCTCAGCTCTCCCGCGAGCGCTCCACCAGCCGGCGGACGATCACGTTGCGCTGGATCTCGTTGGTGCCCTCGCCCACGATCATCAGCGGCGCGTCGCGGAAGTAGCGCTCGACGTCGAGCTCGGCCGAGTAGCCGGCCGCCCCGTGGATGCGCATGGCGTCCAGCGCGACCTGCATGCACGCCTCGGACGCGTAGAGCTTCGCCATCCCCGCCTCGAGGTCGCTGCGCCGGCCCTCGTCGATGCCGGCGGCCGCGTCGAGGACGAGCAGGCGGGACGCGTGCACCCTGGTCGCCATGTCGGCGAGCAGGTTGCCGACCGACTGGTGCTCCCAGATGGGCTTCCCGAACGTCTCGCGCTGCTGGGCGTAGGCGAGCGCGTCGTCCAGGGCCGCCTGCCCGACCCCGACGGCGCGGGCGGCGACCTGCACCCGGCCCAGCTCGAGGCCGGACATGAACTGGGCGAAGCCGCGCCCCTCCTCGCCGCCGAGCAGGGCGTCGGCCGGCACCCGGGACCCGGCGAAGGACAGCTCGCACGACTCGACCCCGCGGTAGCCGAGCTTGGGCAGGTCGCGGGAGACGGCCACCTGGCCCGGCTCCACGAGCAGGATGCTGATCCCGGCGTGCCGGGGGGATGCCTGCGGGTCGGTCTTCACCAGGGTGGCGATCACCCCCGCGTGCCGGGCGTTGGTGATCCAGGTCTTGCTGCCGTCGACCACGTAGGAGTCGCCGTCGCGGACCGCCCGCGTGCGGATGTCCTGCAGGTCGCTCCCGCCGCTGGGCTCGGTGAGCGCCATGGCGGCCCGCACATCGCCGGTCGCCATCCGGGGCAGCCACCGCTCCTGCTGCTCCGGGGTGCCGTGCCGGGCGAGCAGCCGGGCGACGACGCTGTGGCCGCCCACGGCGCCGGCCAGGCTCATCCAGCCGCGCGCCAGCTCCTCGGTGACCAGCGCGAAGCAACGGGTGGAGACGGCGGACTCGCTCCACCGGGCGGGGACGGCGAGCCCGAAGACCCCCATCTCCTTCATCTGGTCGATCAGCGCGGCGGGGTACTCCTGCGCCCGCTCGAGCCGGCCGGCCTGGGGGCGCACCTCGCGGTCGACCCAGTGCGCGACGGCCTCGACGATCGCCTGTTCCTCCTCGGGGAGGTCGCGCGCGGTCATCGGCTCAGCTGTCGACGGGGTGGGCGCCGAGCTGGGCCTTCAGCAGCGACAGCGCGGCCTGCTCCTGGTCGACGACGGGCTCGGGCTCACGGTCGCCAGAGACGTCGGCGGCCCGCTCGGCCATGAGCTCGCGCGCCTCGGCGGCCTCGGCGGCGCGCGCCGCCTCGCCGGCGAAGAGCCCCGTCTCCAGGGCGGCGGCAAGGTCGAGGATCTCGTCGCCGATAGCGGCCCCGCCGCGCGGCGAGCCGCCGGCCGGCGTGAACACGCCCAGCGGCAGGTTCTGGATCGGG
>DASQTE010000484.1:0-13264 GCA_035642035.1 Blastococcus sp. | reverse complement strand
CTGCGGCCATCCCGTGGAGTCCGACCTCATCGATCGGTCGGAGGTGCTGCCCGTCCTCTCGGTGCAGATGCCCGTCCTGCGGGCCACCGACATCATCGTCACCAAGCTCATGGCGCTCGACGAGCACTACTGCGACTTCTCGCGGATGCTGCCGGTCGCGCGCGCCCTCAGGGAGCAGGTCGACTGGGCCGAGGTGACCCGCGCGGTCGCCGGCAACGACTTCGCCGTCGTCTTCCTCGAGCTGCTCGACCGGCTCGACGTGGTCCCCCGCTCTACGGCAGCGTGAGGACCAGCGCCCCCAACGCCGTGACGGCCACCAGGACGACGGCGAGGGAGAGCGCGAGCGCCGCACCCGGCGCCGCGACCCCCTCGCCGGCGGCCCAGCGACGCCGCAGCCGGCGGACGCGGAGCGGCGCCAGCAGGCCGAGCACCGCGGCGCCGACGAGTGCGGCGGCACCGGCGGTGACCAGCAGGGACTCAGACCCGGTGCTGAACGCCCGGGCGGCCATCAGGGCCCCGACGGCGATCAGCCCGAGACCGGTGCGCTGCCAGGCGAGGAGGGTGCGGGTGCCGGCGGGTGGGGACGTCACCGGGAGATCACCTCGATCCCGACCAGGACGGCGACGACCACCGCGACGACCGCGACGGCGGCGGCCATCACCCCGGGCACCTGGCTCCCCGGCAGTGCCCGGTCGTCCCGGATCGCCTCCTCGTTGGCGCGCCACCGGCGGTAGCCGGCGAGTGCCGTGCCCAGCCCGATGATCACCAGCGCGATGGCCACGGCGCCGCTGCCCCAGGAGATCCCCAGGTCGGGGGCGTAGGTGGCGACGGCGACCCCGCCGGCGACGAGGGCCAGCCCGGTGCGCAGCCAGGCCAGGAGCGTGCGCTCGTTGGCGAGGGTGAACCGGTAGTCCGGGTGCGTGCCGGGGCCGGGGGGCGCGTCCACGCGGTCAGGCTAGGGCGGACACCTCGGCCGGTGGGGAAAGGCGGGGCCGGGGCGGGGCAGGGGGCGGCTAACCTGTCGGCAAGGCGGTCTCGTGCCGCCGTCGTCCTCCCGGCCTGAGGGCCGGACCCGGCAGCGAGCAAGACGAGGGATCCAACGTGCCCACCGGCAAGGTCAAGTGGTTCAACCCGGAGAAGGGTTTCGGCTTCCTCGCGCGCGAGGACGGTCCGGACGTCTTCGTGCACAAGGACGCGCTCCCGGCCGGGACGGCGGAGCTCAAGCCGGGCCAGCGGGTGGAGTTCGGCATCGTGGCCGGGCGCCGGGGCGACCAGGCCCTGCAGGTGCGCATCCTCGACCCGCTGCCGTCGGTCGCGGCCACCGTCGCCGCGAAGAGCCGCAAGAAGCCCGACGAGCTGGTCCCGATCATCGAGGACCTGATCAAGCTGCTCGACGACGTCGGCGAGGGGCTGCGGCACGGCCGGCACCCCGACCGCGCGGAGTCCCGCAAGGTCGCCTCGGTGCTGCGCGCCGTCGCGACCGACCTGGAGAGCTAGTCGAAGGACCTCCTCCTCCCCACCCCTCACAAGCTCGGGGCGGTGCCCGGAGGGGGCCTCAGGGCGCGGGTGTCCCGCCCAGCTCGCCCCCGGCACGGAGGAAGCCGATCGGCCAGGCGCCGGAGAACTCGCCGCAGTCGCCGCCCTTGTCCTCGACGACCACGAGGTAGAAGGCCGGCGGGACGACGTCGTCGGTGGTGATCTCCTCGAAGATGCGCTCGCCCTCGGGGACGTCGACCTCGCCGATGATCTCCTCGAGCCTCTCGTCGAAGACCTGCACGCCCCAGCCGCGCTCGGCGACCGACTCCGGCACCGTCAGGCTGATGGTGGCGCCTGGGGAGACCTCGAGGATCGGTGGGACGTTCTCGTAGCGCTGCCCCTCGCCGTCCAGGCAGTACTGCACGGGGCGCACCGCCAGGTCCTGCGCCCCGACCTCGACGTCGACGTCGGGCGGGCCGGCCGGCTCGCCGGAGCCGCAGCCTGCCAGGAGCAGCACGAGCAGGACGGACGCGGACCTGCTCACGACCACGAGGGTCCCACGGGGGTCGTGGGGGCCTCGGGGGAGACCCCCACCGGGCGGCCTCCGCGGTAGAGGCTCCACACGACGAGGCCGACGGCGAGCACGAGCAGCGCCGCGGCGACGGTGAACCCCAGCCAGCCGGTCGGCGGGAGGGCGATCCCGAGGGCGCCGCCGACCACCCAGGACATCTGCAGCCACGTCTCCGACCGGGCGAACGCCGAGGCGCGCAGGCTGTCGGGCACCTCCCGCTGGATGATCGCGTCGAGGGCCACCTTGCCCAGGGCGTTGGTCACCGCGGCGACGCCGGCGACCACGGCGGCCATCGCGAAGCTGTAGAAGATCGCCGCCAGGAGGGTGATCGCGGCAGCGGACGCGGCCGAGACCAGCACCAGGCGGTCCGGGGCGGCGGAGTGCATGCGGGAGCCGATGGCCGTTCCTGCGAAGCTGCCCACCCCGGCCGCCGCGGCGATCGCGCCCAGCGCCACCGTCGCCGCCCAGCCTTCGTAGGTGGCCTGCACCAGGAACGCGCTGAAGATGGTCAGGAAGCCGCCGAGCCCGCGCAGCGCCGCGTTCGCGCGCAGCGCCAGGACGACGTGCGGGCTCACCCGGCGGCGCCCGCTGCCGACCGGGATCTCGGCGGTGGTGAGGACGTCGGCCGGCAGCTCCCCGGTCGGGACGTCGACGTGCGGCGGCAGCCGCACCGCGAGCACCCCGGCGACGGCGAAGACGACCGCGGTGGCGGCGAGCTCCCAGTCGAAGCCCAGCACGGCCGCGATGCCCGCGCCGATGCCGCCGGCGACTCCCGCCGTCGCCAGCCCGAAGACCGACAGCCGGGCGTTCGCCGAGGTGAGCGACATGGCCGAGGGCAGCACCCGGGGGACGACGGCGGCGCGCAGCACGTTGTGCGCCTTCGACAGGACGAGCACGCCCAGGGCCGCCGGGTAGAGCCAGAAGTCGTCGAAGTGCCGCACCATGACCAGCGCGAGCACCGCCCGGCCCAGGTGGCTGCCCGCGATCGCCCACCGCCGGCCGCGCTGCAGCCGGTCCAGCGCGGGGCCGATGACCGGGGCGAGGACAGCGAACGGCGCCATCGTCACCAACAGGTAGAGCGCGACGTTGGCGCGCTGGGCGTCGGCGGCAGCCGCGAAGAAGAGGGTGCCGGCGAGGGAGACGGCGATCATCGCGTCGCCGGCCATGTGCAGCGCGTTGACCCACAGCAGCTGGGTCAGCCCGCTCTCCCCGGCGCCGTCGGCGCGGCTCGCCGCGCGCACCCGGCGCGCCGCCGCGGCGCTGAGCTCCTTCGACCGGGCGGCCGCGACCCGGGTGACGGTCACCTTCGCCGGGCCGGCCGCCGTCGGGCCGTCGGCTCCAGGTGGGTCGGCCGGAGCCGACATCGGGCGGGTGGCCGGCCGGCCGACGTCGAGAGGCGTGGTGTCCATCCGGTCCGGATCGGTGCGACCGGTCGTGCGCAGGCGCCGTCCCGCACCGGGCGGACGACGGGACGCGGGCACGGCTCCATCGTGCCGCACCGGACGCGCCGGGTGGTCGCCCGGCGAGGTGGACGCGTCAGGGACAATGGCCGGGTGACCGAGTCCCCTGCCGATGTCCTGGCCGCCGCGGTCGATCTCGCCCGTGCCGCCGCCGTCGAGACCGCCGGCGACGCCGCCCTGGTCGGCGACCACCTCGGCGCCGTCCCGGAGCCGGTGAGCCCGGCGACCGACGAGGTCGCCCCGGAGGCGCTGGGCCGGGTGCTCACCCACACCTTCGCCAGCACGCTGCCCGGTTACGCCGGCTGGCACTGGGCGGTCACCGTCGCCCAGATCCCCGGCGACGACGAGGTCACCGTCGACGAGGTCGTCCTGCTCCCGGGCGACTCCGCCCTGCTGGCCCCCGCGTGGGTGCCCTGGCAGGAGCGGCTGCGCCCCGGCGACCTCTCCGTCGGCGACGTGCTGCCCTCCACGGAGGACGACCCGCGCCTGGCGCCGGCCTACCTGGTGGACGACGACTCGGCCGAGGACGTCGAGGGTCGCGTCGTCGCCGAGGAGCTCGGGCTGGGCCGCGAGCGGGTCATGTCCGCCGAGGGCCGCCGCGAGGCCGTGGGCCGCTGGAGCGCGGGCGAGTTCGGCCCCGGCGCCCCGATGGCCCGCCAGGCGCCCGGCCCGTGCGCCACCTGCGGCTTCTACCTGCCGCTCGCGGGCTCGCTGCGGCAGACGCTGGGCGCCTGCGGCAACGCGTACGCCCCAGCCGACGGCCGCGTCGTCACCGCCGACTACGGCTGCGGCGCGCACAGCCAGGCGACCCTGGTGGTCGACGAGGCCACCGAGGTGGTCCGCACCGCGCGCTACGACACCGGCAACTTCGACGTCCTGTAGAAGGACCACCCTCCCCCCGCCTCGCTCGCTCGGCGCGGGCCCCTGAAGGATGGCCGTTCCATCACGTCACCGGCGGGGGAGCTGGCCCTGCAGTTTCATGATCCAGAGGCCGAGCGTCCCGAGGGCGATCGCGGCGACGCAGGTCCAGGTCCACATCCGGTCCACGCGGTCGCCCAGGAACAGCAGCACGACCAGCGCGACCGCCCAGAGCCCGATGCCGACGAGGACGACGCGGGCGGTGTCCACCTGCAGCGGTGGCGGGGCCGGTTTGGTCACGGTCCGACCTTAGGGCGCGTCCGGAAGGTCACGATCGCGGAACCCCTTCCTCCGGCGGCGCCGGTGCGTGTCTCCGGCCGGTAGGGCGTGTGGCACGCTGTCGCCGCTCGTCGCCAGCCAGCCGTCGTCACGGGGAGTCCGCATGCCCGACAAGTCGCGTCCCACCACGGGTTCCCGGAGCGCGGACACCGACGGCGGCACGCCCGCGGACGTGGTGGCCGCCGGCACGGACGCCCCCCGTCGCAGCCCGGGCCCGCAGGTGCGCCCGAGGAACGGCCTCGACCGCTACTTCGGGATCAGTGCCCGCTACTCCACCACGAGCCGCGAGCTGCGCGGCGGCCTGACCACCTTCTTCACCATGGCCTACATCGTGGTGCTGAACCCGATCATCCTGTCCGGGGCCGACGTGGACGGGAACTCGCTGCCGTTCGCGTCCGTCGCCGCCGTGACCGCGCTGATCGCCGGCGTCATGACGATCCTCATGGGCGTCGTCGGCCGGTACCCCTTCGCCCTGGCGACCGGCCTGGGCATCAACGCGATCGTCGCGGTCTTCGCCGCCACGCAGCTCTCCTGGCCGGAGATCATGGGCCTGGTCGTGCTCGAGGGTCTGCTGATCACCCTTCTGGTCCTCACCGGGTTCCGCAAGGCGGTCTTCGAGGCCATCCCCGCACAGCTGAAGACCGCGATCGCGGTGGGCATCGGCTTCTTCCTGACGATCATCGGCCTGGCCGACGCCGGCGTGATCCGGCCGGGCATCCCGCTGATCAGCTTCGGTGTGGGCGGCCAGCTCGCCGGGTGGCCGCTGCTGGTGTTCGTGTTCGGCCTGCTGCTGACCAGCGTGCTCGTCGTCCGCCGGGTCAAGGGTGCGCTGCTCATCGGGATCGTGGTCTCCACCGTGCTGGCGATCATCATCGAGGAGATCGCCGACATCGGTGTGCGGGTCGGCGAGGACAACCCGCGCGGGTGGGCCCTGCAGCTGCCGCGGTGGCCCGACGAGATGGTCAGCGCGCCCGACCTCTCGCTGATCGGCAACTTCTCGCTTTTCGGCGGCTTCGAGCGGATCGGCGTCCTCGCCGCCCTGCTGATCGTCTTCTCGATCATGATCGCCGACTTCTTCGACACCGTCGGCTCGGTGACCGCTGTCGGTGCCGAAGGAGATCTGCTGGACGAGAACCGCAACCTGCCCCGGTCGCAGCCGGTGCTCCTGGTCGACTCGCTGGCCGCCGCGGCCGGTGGCGCGGGCAGCGTCTCGTCGAACACCACCTACATCGAGAGCGCCGCCGGCGTGGCCGACGGCGCGCGGACCGGCCTGGCGAGCATCGCCACGGGCGCGCTCTTCCTGGTCGCGATGTTCTTCAGCCCGCTGGTGCAGATCGTCCCGTCCGAGGCGGCCGCGCCGGCACTGGTGATCGTCGGCGCGCTGATGATCAGCCAGGCCCGGCACCTGGTCTGGGACGACCTCTCCCTGGTCATCCCTGCGTTCCTCACCATCGCCCTGATGCCGTTCACCTACTCGATCACCAACGGCATCGGCGCCGGCGTGATCAGCTACGTGCTGCTCCGCACGGCGGTCGGACGACGGCGCGACGTGCACCCGCTGATGTGGATCATCGCGGCGATGTTCCTCGTGTACTTCCTGCTGGAGCCACTGCAGCAGCTGCTCTGAGCAGCTGCTGAGGTCGGCTAAGGAACGGGCTAGTCTTGTGGTCGTGAGCCGTACGACGCTGGACACCGCCGCGCTGGCTCACGACCTCCGGCTGGCGGTCATGCGCTTCTCCCGGCGGCTGCGGAACCAGCGGGTCGACACGTCGGTCACGCTCACCCACCTCGCCGCGCTGTCGACGCTGAAGCGCAACGGGCCGATGAGCCCGGGTGAGCTCGCGGCCCAGGAGCGGGTGCAGCCGCCGTCGATGACCCGGGTCGTCGTCGCGCTCGAGGGCATGGGCCTGGTCACCCGCACGCCGCACCCGACGGACGGGCGGCAGGTCATCATCGGCCTCACCCCGGCCGCCGAGGAGCTGCTCACCGAGGAGGCCCGCGCGCGGGAGGCGTGGCTGAGCGGCCGGCTGCAGGAGCTCACCGCGGAGGAGCGGGCCGTGCTGCGGGAGGCCGCCGAGATCATGGAGAAGCTCGCCGGTGGGTGACCTGCACGAAGACTGACCAACCGGCGTCCCCGGACCTGGGCTCGGGCTCGTTCCGTTCCCTGCGGGTCCGGAACTTCCGCATCTTCGCCTCCGCCAACCTGGTGAGCCTGACCGGCACCTGGATGCAGCGCATCGGCCAGGACTGGCTGGTGCTGCAGCTGTCCGACGACAGCGGGATCGCGCTCGGCCTGATCACCGCGCTCCAGTTCGGCCCGAGCCTGCTGCTGAGCATGTACGGCGGCGTCCTCGCCGACCGCTACGACAAGCGCCGGGTGCTGCTCGTGACCCAGGCCCTGATGGGCGTCCTCGCGTTGGTCCTGGCGCTCCTCGTCGCGTCCGACGTCGTCCTCCTGTGGCACGTGTTCGCGCTGGCCGGCGGGCTGGGCGCGGTCGCGGCCATCGACGCGCCGGTCCGGCAGGCCTTCGTGTCGGAGATGGTCGGGCCGGAGCTGCTGACCAACGCCGTCAGCCTCAACTCGACGATCTTCAACGGCGCCCGGCTGATCGGGCCGTCGCTCGCCGGCCTGCTGATCGGCGCCTCGTCGGGGGACACCGCGCCGGCCTTCTTCGTGAACGCCGCCAGCTTCGCGTTCACGATCGCGGCGCTGACCTGGATGCGCGCGGGCGAGCTGCGGCGCAGCCCGCCGGTCGCCCGCGCGAAGGGCCAGCTCCGGGAGGGGTTGCGCTACACCTGGGCCCACCCGGACCTGGTCCTGGCGATGGCGCTGGCCTTCGTGATCGGCACCTTCGGCTTCAACTACCAGGTCACCATCGCCCTGATGGCGCGCGAGCAGTTCGGTCTCGGGGCCGAGGCGTTCGGGCTCCTCTCCACCACCTTCGCCGTCGGGTCCCTCACCGGTGCGCTGCTCTCCACCCGGCGCAGCGTCCGGCCGCGGCAGCGGTTCCTGGTCGTGTCGGCGGTCGCGTTCGGCGTGCTCACCGTCGTGTCGGGCCTGATGCCCGGATACGTCTCCTTCGCGGTCCTGCTGGTGCCCACGGGGGCCGCGGCGCTCATCTTCAGCGTCGCGAACAACAGCTTCGTGCAGCTGGGCGCCGATCCGCAGATGCGCGGGCGGGTGATGGCCCTGTACTTCATGTGCTTCATGGGCGGCACGCCCGTCGGCGCGCCGCTGATCGGCTGGATCTCCGAGCACCTCGGCGCTCCCTGGGGGCTGATCCTGGGCGGCGCGGTGTGCGTGGTCGCGGGGATCGGCGCGGGGGCCTGGCTGGCCCGCGGACGACGGGTGCGCCTCGATGCCGGGCTCGCCCCGCCGCGGCTACGGCTGCGCGTCGGCGCCCGCGGTACCCGCGTGCCGCCGGCCGCCCTGCGGGCCGCCGAGGAGGCCGCGGCCGAGCAGGGACCGGGGCGGCAGACGGTCCCTCGCTGAGCCCGCATCCGGAGTACCGTCGCCGTCAACCCAACGGCGGGTCGGGAGGCGCGATGCACGTCCCACTTCTGCAGATCGGTGGCACGGTCGCCGTCGTCGCAGCCTTCATCGCCTGGACCGGTCCCGTCGTCCGATGGGTCCGCGGGATCGTCCAGCGTCGCCGGGCGGCGCGGAACCCGTTGCCCGGCCGCCGTCCGCTCCAGGTGGTCGCCGCCGACGTGCGCCGGCTGGCGCGGTCCCTGGCGCTCGTCCCGGCGGGTGCGCCGATGGCCCGCCGACGGGCCCTGACCGCGGCCTACGACGACGTGCTCATCGAGGCGGCGGCCCAGCTGGAGGTCGAGCACCAGCTGCGGTCGACGCCCGAGGGTCCGGCCCGCGACCTCGAGCGGCTGCGGCTGGTCGCCGCTCTCGAGGCGGCCGGCCTGGCGGTGCAGGCCTGAGCTCGTCGGGACGCCGGCTCTTCTTCGCCGTCGACCCGCCGGAGGATGCCCGCGCCGACCTCGCCGCCGCGCTGGAGCCGATGCGCGGCCTGCCCGGTGCGCCGCGCTGGGGCGTGCCGGAGCGCTGGCACCTCACCCTGCTGTTCCTCGGGACCGTCCCGGAGGAGTGCGTGGCCCCGCTGGTGACCGCCGCCGCGCCCGCGGTGGCGGCAGCGCCGCCGATGGCCCTGCGGCTCGCCGGCGGTGGGCGGTTCGGTTCGCTGCGTCGGCCGCAGGTGGCGTGGGCCGGGCTCGACGGGGACGTCGCACCGCTGGTGGCGCTCGCCGCCCGGCTCGCCGACGCCGCCCGCGCCCTCCGGCTGCCGGTCGAGGACCGGCCGTTCCGCCCGCACCTCACGCTGGGCCGCTGGCGCCCCGGGCAGCCGGCGGACGGGACCCTGACCGACCGGCTCGCCGGCTACCGGGGGCCGGTGTGGCCGGTGACCGAGGTGCGGCTGTGGGAGAGCCACCTCGGCCCACGACCGACCTACGACGTCGTCGCATCCTGGCCGCTTCTGGCCGAGTGAGCAGTTGCGGTCACCGACACGCGCCGACGCGCCGGTCGGGGCGACCACAACTGCTCACTCGGCTCACCAGGCGTACTCCATGGGCGCGGCCTTGTAGCCCGGGAAGATCTCGTCGAGCCGGTCCAGGGCGGCGTCGTCCAGCTCGACGCCGAGCGCGGCGAGCGACCCCTCGAACTGCTCCATGGTGCGCGGTCCGACGATCGGCGCGGTCACGGCCGGCTGGTGCAGCAGCCAGGCCAGGCCGACGTCGGCGGGTGCCCGGCCGAGGTCGCGGCACAGCGCCTCGTACTGCTCCAGCGCGGGGCGGTGCTGCTCCACCCGCTTCTGCTGCCGTTCCTCGTTGCGCCGGGTGCCCTCGGACTTCTCCAGCACCCCGGCGAGCAGCCCACCGGCCAGCGGGCTCCACGGGATGATGCCGACGCCGTAGTGCGTGGCGGCGGGGAGCACCTCGAGCTCCACGTGCCGGGTGAGCAGGTTGTAGTGCGACTGCTCGCTGACCAGGCCCTGGAAGTTGCGCCGGCCGGCCGCCTCGTTGGCCGCGGCGATCTGCCAGGCGGCGTGGTTGGAGGAGCCGACGTAGAGCACCTTGCCCTGCGCGACGAGCGTCTCGCAGGCCTGCCAGATCTCCTCCCACGGCGTCCGGACGTCGACGTGGTGGAACTGGTAGAGGTCGATCCAGTCGGTCTGCATCCGGCGCAGCGACCCCTCGCAGGCGCGGACGATGTTGCGCGCCGACAGGAAGGTGTCGTTGGGCCAGTCGCTCATCGAGCCGTAGACCTTGGTGGCCAGCACGGTCTTCTCGCGCCGCTCGCCGCCCCGCGCGAACCAGGAACCGAGCACCTCCTCGGTGCGGCCCTTGCCGGCGTCGAAGCCGTAGACGTTCGCCGTGTCGAAGAAGTTGACCCCTTCGTCGTGCGCCCGGTCCATGATGGCGTGCGCGTCGAACTCCTCGGTCTTCCAGCCGAAGTTCATGGTGCCCAGGCACAGGCGGGAGACGGTCAGGCCGCTGCGGCCGAGGTGCGTGTACTTCATGGACAGCCACCCTGGCACCCTGTGCGCCGTGCCGCAGACCGATGGAACCAGCGCCTTCGACGTCGCCACCGACGTCCTCCGGACCGAGGGCGGTGGCCTCGTCACCCACCTCGATCCGGACTGGGACGTCGGCGGCGGCATCCTCAACGGCGGCTACCTGCTGTCCGTCGTCGGCCGCGCCGCGGTGCTGGAGAGCCCGCACGCCCACCCCGTCGCGCTGTCGGCCAGCTACCTGCGCGCGCCGGCCGCGGGCCCCGCGACGCTCACCGTGGCGCCGGGGCCGTCAGGCCGCACGCTGGCCCACTCGCTCGTGACGCTGTCGGACGCCGGCGGCCCCGCGCTGACCGTCCAGGCGACGACGGCGACGCTCGGCACGGGGCCCTCCGACCACGGCTCCCCGATGCCCGACGTCCCGCCGGTGGAGGAGTGCTTCTCCCTCGCCGAGCACCGCCACCGGGCGCCCCCGGGGGTGCCCGTCCCGGGGCTGTCGCTGAAGGTCGACACCCGGCTCGACCTCGCCACCGCGGGCTGGGCGTTCGGGCAGCCGTCCGGCGAGCCGGTGCTGCGCGCGTGGATGCGGTTCGCCGACGGCCGCGAGCCGGACCCGCTGGCGCTGCTCACCTTCGCCGACGCCCTCCCGCCCACCAGCTTCGCCATGGGCAACATGGGCTGGGCGCCGACCGTGCAGCTGCAGGTGCTCGTCCGGGCGCTGCCGGCCCCGGGCTGGTGCCTGGTGGAGGCGCGGACCAGCGAGATCGCCGGCGGCTGGGTCGACGAGGACTACCGGATCTGGGACTCCACCGGCCGCCTGGTCGCGCAGAGCCGGCAGCTCGCCCGAGCCCCCCGGTGACCGACGGCCGCCCGGCGCCGGAGCGCGCGGACGACGGCGATCCCCTCGCGGGGTTCGGCTACCGGCAGCAGCTGGACCGGAGCATCGGCCGGTTCGCCAGCTTCGCGGCCGGGGTCAGTTACATCTCCATCCTGACCGGCACGTTCCAGCTCTTCTACTTCGGCTTCGGGGCGGGCGGGCCCGCCTACCTCTGGTCGTGGCCGGTGGTGTTCGTCGGCCAGCTCATGGTGGCCCTGTGCTTCGCCGAGCTGGCCGCACGGTTCCCAGTGGCCGGCTCCCTCTACAACTGGACGAAGCGCCTGGGCAACCGGACCACCGCCTGGATGGCCGGCTGGATGATGCTCACCGCCTCGATCGTGACGCTGTCGGCCACCGTCCTGGCCTACCAGATCACGCTGCCGCAGCTGTGGTCGGGATTCCAGGTGGTCGGCGACGGCACGGGCACCTACGACTACGCGGTCAACGCGGTCCTGCTGGGCAGCGCGCTCATCGTCTTCACCACGCTGGTCAACGTCTTCGGCGTCAGGCTGATGTCCCGCATCAACAGCGCCGGGGTCTTCATCGAACTGGTCGCCGCCGTGCTGATCATCGTGCTGCTCGCGGCGAACACGACCCGCGGGCCCGGCGTCGTCCTGGACACGAACGGGACGGGCGAGGGGCAGGGTCTCGGCTACCTGGGTGCCTTCCTGGTGGCCGCGCTGGCGTCGGGCTACGTCATGTACGGCTTCGACACGGCCAGCTCGCTGGGCGAGGAGACGGTCGACCCGCGGCGCACCGCTCCCCGGGCGATCCTCCGGGCGGTCACGGCCTCGTTCGTGCTCGGCGGCCTGATCCTGCTGTTCGGCGTCATGGCCGTCGACGACATCCGTGACCCGCAGCTGTCCTCGAGCACCGGGGGCCTGCAGTACGTGCTGCTCCAGGCGTCGGGCAGCGGCATCGGGCGGGTCTTCCTGCTCGCGATCGTCGTCGCGATCACCGTCTGCTGCCTGGCTGTGCACACCGCGACGATCCGCATGATGTTCGGCATGGCGCGGGACAACAACCTCCCCGGCGCCGCACGGCTGGCCAGGGTGCACCCCCGGTTCAGGACACCCGTCGTCCCCGCCGTCGTCATCGGGCTGCTCTCGATCGGCATCCTGCTGATCAACATCCGCCAGCCGCAGATCTTCACCGTGATCACCAGCATCGCCGTGGTGATGATCTACCTGGCCTACCTGCTGGTCACGGTGCCGATGCTGATCAGCCGGCTGCGCGGCCGCTGGCCGCTGCCCGCCGACGGGTCCGGCCGCGGGCACTTCTCCCTCGGACGCTGGGGCCTGCCGGTGAACGTGCTGGCGGTGCTCTGGGGGGCCGGCATGGCGGTCAACCTCGGCTGGCCGCGGCGGGAGGTCTACAACGCCGCGGAGCCCTACCACTGGTACCTGCAGTGGGGTGCCGCCGTCTTCATCGGGGCGATCGCGCTGACCGGTCTGGCGTACTACCGGCTGCGTCAGCGGCACCGCACCGGCGTGCTGCCCGAGCACGCGGCCGAGCGCCCGCTGCCGGGCGGACCGCAGGTCGCCGTCGGCGAGGCCTGACCGCCGGCCGATCGGCGGCGATGACTTCCCGGCGGCCGTGCGGTCTGCACCACCATGACCGACACCCGCACGCTGGACACGCCCGAGGCCGCGCTCGCCTACGACGTCCGCGGGCCCCTGCCCACCGCCGACGGCCGGCCGCCGCTGTTCCTCATCGCCGCGCCCATGGACGCCAGTGGCTTCGGGACGCTGGCCGGGTACCTGTCCGACCGCACCGTCATCACCTACGACCCTCGCGGGCTGGGGCGCAGCACGCGGAAGGACGGCCGGATCGAGCACACGCCGGAGCAGAACGCCGACGACGTCCACCGGATCATCGAGGCGGTCGGCGGGCCCGTGGAGATGTTCGCCAGCAGCGGGGGAGCGGTGACCGCGCTCGCCCTGGTGGCCGCCCACCCGGAGGACGTGACGACGGTCGTGGCGCACGAGCCCCCGCTGCTCGGCCTGCTGCCGGACGCCGAGCGCGCCTTCGCGGCCGAGCGCGAGGTGCAGGCCACCTACCACGCGAAGGGGTGGGGGCACGGCATGGCCGCGTTCATCGGCCTCACGTCGTGGCGGGGGGAGTTCACCGACGACTACGCGGCCGCCGCCGCCCCGGACCC
>DASQTE010000483.1:0-17029 GCA_035642035.1 Blastococcus sp. | reverse complement strand
TGGGTGATCTGGTCGGTCGGCGAGGACTTCCCGGCGACCTCCCGGATGTAGTCGTCCTGCTGCTGCCGCTGGATGACGGCAGCCCGCATGGACCGCTCGGCCATGCTCCTGCCCCGGCTGATCAGGTAGATGACCGCGGTGAGGAAGGGCAGGAAGACCAGAGCGATCATCCAGACCGCCTTCATCACCCCCGACATCTCCCGGTCCCGGAAGATGTCGCCGATGATCGAGAACAGCACCATCAGGTAGGCCACGAAGACCCACGTGATGAAGATGAACCAGACAATGTCCCAGAACGACATCGCAGACTCCTTGTCCGAAGGGATGGCCTCTGCCGCGGAGTCTGGCGGCCGCTGACCGCTCGGGGCCTCACCTCGCTGGGATGACTCGGCCCGAGACCGCCCCCGCGCACCCGGCCGGAGACCCGGCCGTCCGCCCTCATCCGCCTCGGATGAGGGCAGGCCCGCACGGCCGCAGGATCCTCACGACGTGGACAGCGAGGCGCCGTCATGAGTGCCTGGGCGGCGGCTGCGGCTGCAGGGTCCGTCGGCGCCGTGGCCCTGGTCTCGCGGCGGCTGGCCCCGACGCCCGTCTCGGGTCCGATGGTGCTGGTCGCGGCCGGACTCGCCTGCGGTCCGGTCGGCCTCGACCTGATCGACATCTCCCGCGACTCGGAGGCGGTGACGCTGCTGCTCGAGGCGGCGCTCGTCGCGGTCCTGTTCACGGACGCGGCCGGCGTCCGGTGGTCGGCGCTGCGCCGCGACGACGCGCTGCCCCTGCGGCTCCTCGGGCTGGGGCTCCCCCTGACGATGGTGCTCGGGACGATCGGCGCCTGGCTGCTCCTTCCCGGCTTCTCGATCTGGGAGTGCGCGCTGATCGCGGTCGTCCTGGCGCCGACCGACGCGGCCCTCGGGCAGCCCGCCATCGCCGATCCACGGGTTCCCGCGACGGTCCGGCAGGGACTGAACGTCGAGAGCGGACTCAACGACGGCATCGCGTTGCCCTTCTTCGTGGTGCTGCTCGCCGCGGCGACCGGCGCGGAGAGCGCGGGCGCGGGTGAGGTCTTCCTCCTCGCGCTCGGTCTCAGTACCGCGGTGGGCGTGCTGATCGGCTCTCTCGGCGCCCGCGTCCTCGCCTCGTCGACAGCGCTCGGATGGGTCGGCGACGAGTGGCGTCGGGTGCCCGCGCTGATGTTCGCTGCCCTCGGATACGTCCTGACCGTGTCGATGGGCGGCAGCGGATTCATCACCGCATGGGTGACGGGCCTGGCCTTCGGTGTCGTCTGGCGCCGGACGGCGCCTCCGAACGCAGCGGCGACGACCGGGCCGCAGAGCGTCATCGGCCTCTCCGAGGAACTGGGCGACCTGTTGGCGTCCCTCAGCTTCTTCGTCTTCGGCGCGGTCCTCCTCGGGCCCGCGCTGTCGGCGATCGACTGGCGGACCGGGCTGTACGCGGTCCTCAGCCTGACCGTCGTGCGCATGGCTCCCGTGGCCACTGCCCTGCTGGGAAGCCGATTCCGTCGAGCGACCGTCCTGTACGTCGGCTGGTTCGGTCCCCGGGGCCTGGCCTCCATCGTGTTCGCCCTGCTGCTGCTCGAGGACGGTCCACCCGCAGCCGAGCTGCTCGTGGATGTCGCCGCGCTCACCGTCGGGCTCAGCGTCGTCCTGCACGGCGCTTCGGCTGCGTGGGCTGCCCGCACGTACGCGGCATGGCACGCACGCGCGGCCCTGACCACGCCGGACCTGCGGGAAGGGCCAGCGGATTCAGTCCCCGACGCGCCGGCGCCGGGCGGCGCCCCCGCTGCCCGTCGTGGGTGATCGAGATGCGTGTCGTCGGTCGACGTGACGGGCCGACGGTTCCCCGTCCATGACGTTCACCGAGGCGATGGAGACGGTGGCGCAGGTCTTTGAGGCGATCGGCGCGATCGTCCTCCTGGGCGGCCTGTTGCTGTCCCTGGGACTGGCAGGCCGTGTCCTGCGCAGGTCAGGAGACGGTGCCATGGCCTACCGGGTGCTCCGGCAGTCTTTCGGCGGGGTCATCCTGCTCGGCCTCGAAGTACTGGTCGCCGCTGATCTGGTGCGCACGGTCGCTGTGGAGCCGACGTGGGACAACGTCGCCGTCCTCGGTGTGATCGTCCTGATCAGGACGGTCCTGAGCTTCTCGCTGGAGGTAGAGATCGACGGTGTCGCCCCGTGGCGCCGCGCCGCCACGAGCGGTGCCCTGCACATCGGCCGCCCTCCGATCAGCCGCCCGGCACCGACCTGAGGGCCGGGTACACCTAGTGGCCCTCGAGCAGCCGGCGCAGCTCCGACTCGAGGGACTCCCGCTCGGTCTGCCACGTCTCCAGCCGGGCCACGAGGTCGCCGCACAGCCGGGCAAGCGACGACGTCCGCCACTGCAGACCGGCCAGAGCGGTGACCAGCGCGTCCACCCGTTTCGTCAGCGGCGTCCCCAGGTTCGATCGGAGCGGCCTCCCCGAGCGGTCCCGGGCACGCTCGTGAGGAGGACGGCGACAGCGTGCCGGCCCGCCGCACCGACCGCGCGGCGGGCGAGCATCCGGTCGGTCAGGTCCCGCCAGCCAAAGGGACCCAGGGCGGCGGCCACGGCGGCCCCGCGCTCGTCCCCCGCGGATCGACGCACGTGAACGGACCTCCACGGTCGGCGTCGACGGCGGCGCCCGCAGGCTGGAGCCGGCCACCCGTCGTCCGGGCGCACCCCTTCCCACGACGCGACGCCGGCATGCGCTGGGGCAGGGCGTCACACCGGGCGTTCGGGCCCCGCCCTCCCGGGCTCGAGCGCCACCGGCAGGGGCTCCGCGAGGACCGTCGACTCCGGCGGCACGGCGCCGGCCGGGGGCGCGGCACGCTCGGCGTGGAGGGCACGGCGCAGGCGCCGCGCCCAGGGCGCGTCGGTGCGGTCGAGCTCGGACCCGACGGCGGTCGTCGCGACCAGGATGAGCGCCAGGCCCACCAGCCATCCGATGAGCGCCAGCGTCACGCCGAAGAGCCCGAACCGCTCGCTGTAGGACTCCAGCTGCCGGGGCATGTAGATGCTCGACGCAACCCCGTAGATGCTCGAGCAGGCCGACGCGAGCGCCGCCGTGGGGACCAGCCGCCGCCAGGGGATTCGCCTGTCCAGCAGCAGCCACGGGACTGTGCTCCACATCAGGAAGCTCCCCACCACGGACACCAGCACCGACAGGGGCGTCACGAGGGCCTCGTCGGCCGGGAGCCACCCGACGAGCGTGCGCGCCAGGTAGAGCAGCCCGATCCCGAGCACCAGGACGGTGAGCCCGAACGCGGAGTTGAGCGCCCGCCCGACCCCGCTGGTGGCCTCCAGCCTCCAGGCCTGCTGGTACATCCGCTGCATCCGCCGGGTCAGCGACACCCCGGAGAAGAAGAGCAGAAACCCGCTGAGCACGCCCGTCGCGCCGCCGCCCGGGCTGGCGAACAACTGCCGCACCGCGTCAGCGGCGCCGCCGGTGAGCTGGAACCGCCGGATGATGCCGTCCGACACGAGGTCCCGGTCGTCGGCCGGGGACCACGCCGAGGTGAGCAGCAGGAGCGGGATGAGCGCCGTGAACGCCTGGGAGGCGAGCACGACGGCCCGGTCGATGCCCTGCAGCGCGATGAACTCCCGGAAGCAGCCGCCGGCGAACGATCTCTCCAGCCGGTGCTCCATGACACCGAGGCGATGGACTGCCAGCGTCCTGCTCCTCCCTCTCAGGACCCGTCGGCGGGAGATGTCGGCGCTGCCGTCTAGACGCCCGTCTCGGCCGTGATCCGTCCGGACGCGATGGCGTCCAGCAGGGTCTGGTGGTCGCGCTCGTTCTGGTCGGCGTAGGACTCGGCGAACGACTGGACCGCCTCGTCGAAGGCAGCGCCCCGGCCGAGGTAGGCCCCCAGCGCGACCGGATCGCCGGTCCGGGCGTGGGCCCGGGCGAGCGTCCACCCGCAGATCTCGCCGTACGCGGTCATCCCCTCGGGCCGCATGGTCTCGACCTCGATCGAGCCCTTCCAGTCGCGCAGCTGCCGCACGTAAAAGTCGCGGCACAGCCCGTCGATGCCGGTCACCCGGACCCAGCCGAGGAAGATGTCGCTGACGGCCTGGATGAGCCGCTGACCGATCACGACCCGCTGCCCGCCGTTCTCGTACTCGCTGGCGCCCACGAACTGCTCGAGCGCCGACGGGCCCGCTTCCTTCGCCTGGAGGAACAGCGGGTTGAGCGCGTCGTCGACGAGGAGCAGCATCCACGACCGCGTCCCCACGCTCCCGACGCCGACGACCTTCCGGGCCATGTCCACGAGCTGGTACCGGTCCAGCAGCACCCGCCTCTCCGGCTCCAGGGTGTCGCGGTAGTCGCTCATCAACCGGCGCAGCGCGTCGGCCACCTCCACCGCCTCCGCCGTCCCTGCCCACAGATCGCGGACGGGCACGACCAGGGGCGGTTCGGCGGTCAGCCGCGGGACGCCGTCCTCGACGGTGGCGAAGCGCTCCAGCGCTCCCAGGTTGTCCTTCGTCTGCGCCTTCGCGACCGTCCGCGCGATGGTCTTGCGCTGCCGGGCGTTCAACTGCCCCTTCGTCAGGGCATCGATCCGATCCAGGCTTGCGTGCGCGTACCAGATCCCCAGGGGGTCCATGCCGGCGAACGCGCGCATCGACCGGCGGTAGGCAGCGACGGTCGCGAGCACGGAGGCCCGGCGCACCTTCGACGGGTAGCCGCTGGCCCGCCCGGCGATCTCGACGCTGGTCGCCAGGCGCTTGACGTCCCACTCCCAGGGACCCGGCAGGGTCTCGTCGAAGTCGTTGATGTCGAAGACGACGTGCCGCTCGGGCGAGCCGAAGAGGCCGAAGTTCGACAGGTGGGCGTCCCCGCAGAGCTGGACGTCCAGCCCCGACCTGGGCGTCCGCGCCAGGTCGCTCGCCATCGGCAGCGCCGCCCCGCGGAAGAACGCGAACGCGGAGGAGGCCATCCGGGCGTAGCGGATCGGCAGCAGCTCGGGGACGCGCGTGGCGTCCTTGGCCAGCAGGAGGGTCAGCGGGTCCGCGCGCCCGGTGCTCTTGTCGAACTCCGCGTGGCTGGCCCGCGGCACCTCCGCCCGGGCTGCCTTGCCGCGACCGATCCGCTGCTCGCGGGTGGGGCGCGACGGAGCGGCCGGATCGCCCGTGGCCCGTGCGCGCGGAGTGCTGGCGCGAGTCGGGGTGGTCGTCATCGACGTTCCTTCTCCGGGAGGTGGGGGTCCCGCCCGTCGAGAGCAGCGGGCATCGGGAACGGCGGCGCCCGTCGTCCGTGGCTCCGACCCTGGTGACGCCGTCGGCCGCCGGCATCATCCGCACCGGGTGAGCCGGGGCGGGTCGGGGCCGACTACGGCCCCGACCCGCCCCCCGTGGAACGCCCTGGCCTAGTCGGTCTCGGCGAAGGCCTCGCGCAGCTGGGCCTCCTGCTCGTTCGACAGGTTGGTCGACACCAGGGTGGCGCCGCTCCCCTTGAACTCGTCGATCACCTTGTCGTGGACGACGTGCGACGTCATGACGAACAGGGCGGACGTCCCCGGGGTCACCTGCTGCCGCACGTCGCGGATGAACTGGTCGTCGATGCCGACGTCGGACATCGACCCGGCCAGAGCTCCCATGGCCGCGCCCACGGCCATGCCGAGCAACGGGACGAAGAAGATCAGCCCGAACAGCAGACCCCAGAAGCTGCCCCCCAGTGCCCCGGCGCCGGTCAGGTCGTTCGCCTGTTTCGTCTTCGGCTTCTTGTTGCCCTCGGGCCAGTAGACGTAGGCGGCGTCGTTGACCTGGATCACCTCCTCCTTCTGCATGCGCCTCAGCAGCGCGAGGGCGTTCTCCGCTCCGCCTGCCGAGTCGAACTTCCACACCGTCAACGTCGCCATGTCCAGCTCCTCGGGATCGCCGTCGGGCCTCCGGGTCCGGCTGCCCGTCCTGCCCGCCGACGCGGAAGTCCGTCGCTGCGGGCGATGACGGCTGAAGTCTGCGAACCGGCCCAGCACCGGTCATCACCCGTGAGGGACGAACGCGCTCACCCCGGGGGGATGAGGACGCTCCGGTCGACGGCCGGGAACCTGGCGGGGTGCACGGCGACCTGTTGCAGCACGACCCCCGGGGCGAGATCACGATCGCCGCCGGCCTGGACGCGGCGGTCGCTCTCGGCGCCGGCACCGCCCGACTGGCCGTCGCCACCGTCGTGGCCCCGGCCTCCGCGACCGCGGCCCGGGTGCTCCGGCTGGGCTGGCACCTCCTCCCGGGTGTGGGCGAGCATCCCGTGCTCACCGGGATCGCCGTACGCGGCGAACGGCTCCGGCACCGTCTGGAGCACGTGGCGGGCGACGCGCTCCGCGCCCTCCTGCGACGGACCGTCGACGCGTCGCTGACCGCGATCGACCTCACAGAGCTGGTGCGCGCGCACGTCGACCTGGACGCCATCGCGGCGGACCTCGACGTCGACGCCGTGATCGCGCGGGCCGACGTGGACGCGGTGATCGCACGCACCGACCTTGACGCGATCGTCGCGACGATCGACCTCGACGCCGTCGTGGACCGCATCGACGTCGAGGCCATCGTGGCGACGATCGACCTCGACGCGATCGTGGCGCGGGTCGACCTCGACCGCGTCGCGTCCCGGATCGACATCGACGCCATCATCGACCGCGTCGACATCGACCGGGTCGCGGCCGGGATCGACCTCGACGCCATCGTCGCGCGGGTCGATCCCGACGCCGTCATCGAGCAGGTCGACGTCGAGGCGGTGCTCGCCCGGCTCGACCTCGCCGGGATCACCCGCCAGGTCCTCGAGGCCATCGACCTGCCCGGCCTCCTGCGGGAGTCGACTGGTGCGGTGTCCTCCCAGGCCGCCCGCGTCGTGCGCACCGAGGGCATGCACGCCGACGACTCGGTGGCCCGCTTCGTCGATCGGGTCCTCCGCCGGCCGCCGCGCACGCCGCCACCTAGCCCCAGGTCGGGCCACTTCACCCCAATCGAATGACGGCACGGTGGCCGCCGAGGGACACGGTGGACCCGAGCCGGGCAGCGGGCCCGGTCCGTTCCACACCGAGGAGCACCGATGACCGATCTCGGCTCGTCACGTCCCGGCGCCGGCACGTCGCGCGTGGCCTACGGCAACGACCCGGATCCCACCGGCTGGACCGGCTGGATCGTGTTCGCCGCCTTCATGATGATCCTGGTCGGCTCGTTCCAGGCCATCCAGGGGCTGGTCGCCCTCTTCGACGACGGCTTCTACCTCACAGGTGAGGACGGCCTCGTCGTCAACGTGGACTACAACGTCTGGGGCACCGTGCACCTGCTGCTCGGCCTGCTCCTGCTCGCCAGCGGCTTCGGGGTGATGGCCGGCAACATCGTCGCGCGCACGGTGGGTGTCATCCTGGCCGGCCTCAGCGCGCTGGCGAACATGGCCTTCATCGGCGCCTACCCCATCTGGAGCCTGATCATCATCACCGTCGACGTCCTCGTGATCTACGCGTTGATCGTCCACGGCCGAGAGCTCCACGACTCGGCCCGCTGAGTCCACCCTGACGGCCGGGCGGCAGCACGGACGTCGAGCGAGGGAGCCACCGTGGACCGTCAGCCTGCGACCGCCGGTCGCTCGATCCGGCGGTTCACCCTGGGCTCCGGTCCGCTCAAGCGGGGGTCCGACCGGCTCGAGTTCCTCTCGCGCCTCCTCCTGACGGCGGTGCTGCTGGCCGCCGTCGCGGTCGCCCTCGCGGTCGCCACGGCGACGTACTCGCTGGGCCGGTCGGAGATCGCGCAGGAGACCGCCGACCGGCACCGGGTCAGCGCCCAGCTGCAGGAGGAAGCGGCGGCGCCGGGCGGGGGGTCGGGGAACGGGATGGACGTCGGACGGGCACCCGCGGTCTGGACGGCGCCGTCCGGTGCCGAACGCTCGGGCCCGGTACCCGCGCGGCTGGGCGCGGAAGCCGGCTCCACCGTCCTCATCTGGGTGGATGACGACGGCGCCCGGACGACGCGACCGCTCGGCACGGGGGACGTCGTCGGCCGGGCCCTCGGCGCCGCCGTCCTGACCTACCTCGCCATCGCGGCGAGCGCGTACGGCGGGCACCTCGTCGTCCGCAGGCTGCTCGACCGGGGCCGGTCCCGCCGCTGGGAGGCCGAGTGGGCCCTCGTGGGGCCCGTGTGGACCGGACGGGTCCCCTGACCGTCCCGGCACCGCGGACGCGAACGGAGGTGGGTCGTGACCCTGGCGGCGGCGCACCGGCGGGACACCGTGGGCGTCGTCGTGCGCACGCTGGCGGTGGTCGTCCTGCTGCTCGTCGCCTACTACCAGGCTCCGCTGGACCGATCGCTGACTGCGATGACCGGGCTGCTGTTCGCCACCGCGCTCGTGCTGCTGGCGCTGGCCCTGGTCGTCCAGGTCCGCGGGATCCTGGTCTCGCCCACGCCCCTGCTCCGGGCGATCCGCACGCTGCTGATCGGCATGCCGACGCTCCTGGTGGTGTTCGCGGCCGCATACGTCACGATCGACGGGAAGCAGTCCGGCGCGTTCAGCGAGCCGCTGAACCGGACCGACGGCCTGTACTTCACGGTGACCACCTTCGCGACGGTGGGCTACGGGGACATCACTCCCGTGACGCAGCTGGCCCGGATCGCCGTCACGGCGCAGATGGTCATCGGCCTCATCGCCGTGGGCCTCATCGCGAAGGTGGTGCTCGGGGCGGTGGACCTGGCCCGGGAGCGGAACCGCGCACCTCGCAGCCCGGCGGAACCGTGACCCGGCCGCGGGCGGTTCTCAGTCGTCCCTGGCCGCCCGCCGTGCCTTGCGGCGACGGTGGCGGCGAAGGATCCCCAGGCCGATCCACACGATGGAGCCCAGCACCGCCACGGCGATCGTGAAGAGCCACATCGGCACCGTGAAGCTCCAGAACAGGAAGTTCAGCGTCACGTCGTCCCGGTTCTGCACCACGAAGACGACGAGCAGACCTCCGCCGGCGAGGGTCGCGATCAGGCCCTTGCTGATCGACGAGGCCTGCGGGGCTGCGCCCGTCGGGGCGGTGTTCGCGGGGCCGGGCGTCTGCTGGACCATGGCGACCTCCTCCGGGGACCGCACCGTAGGACGCCCGGACGGCTCAGGGCATCACCCGGCCCGGATGACCGGCCGGGCAGACCCGCTGACGCAGGGTGAGCAGACCGCCACGGGCGAGCAGTACGCGCCGCCGCCCTCCCTCCGGCCGGTGAACAACCCCTCCAAGATCGTGCCGTCCATGGACGCGCCTCGTCGGACCGAACACGCTGGGCACGACGGCGTTCCGAGAGGCGGAGGTTCTTCGTGAGCAGGGAGGACAGCCGCCGGTCCGGAGCCGGCCGTGCCGTCTACACGCTAGGGACGTGCTGCGGGACGCTGGCCGTCGCCGCCGTCGTGTCCGCCGTGTACCCGGTGCCCGAGCCGGTCCTCCGGTCGGGGGGCGCTCCCGTGACCGGTCAGGACGACGTCCTGTCCGCGCTCACCGACGTCTGGTTCCCCCTCGACGAGTCGGCGCCGGTCGGCGGGCCGCTGGAGACCCCGACGATCGGCGTGGGGCTCCCGGAGTTCGACGACCAGATGGAGGCGCTCGAATCCGCCCGCGAGGCCGCTCCGCGTCCACCGGTGCGCATCGACGACGTCCCCGAACCCGTGCCCGAGCGGATCGAGCAACTCCCGCCGGGTGAGCTGCCGGGCCGCCCTCCCGAGCCGCCGCTGCTGCCCCCGGTCGTGCGCGAGCCACAGACCCCGCCGGCAACGCAGAGCCCGACGACGCCGGCCGCACCGACGCCTCCGCCGGCCGGCCCGACGACTCCTCCGCCAGTGGAACCGACGCCGACGACGCCCCCGCCCGCGGAGGAGCCGGTGGAGAAGCCGCCGCTCCCGCCGCCCGACGACACGACGCTCGCCCTGGGCGAGCGGTACGACCACGTGGACGCCGAGGGGACGGTCCTCTTCTCCCTCACGCTCGTGCGCGTCGACACCACCCTCGCCTGCACGGCGCCCGGTGCCCTGCCCGCCGAGAACGGGCACCTGATCGGCCTGCACGTCGAGGTCGCGGTTCCCGAGCCGCCGACCGGGGACGCCCCGGCAGCGGTGAGCGCCGCCGACTTCCGGTTCCTCGACGCCGACGCCGTCCTGACCGCCGACGTGGACACCGGCAGCTCGGCCGCGTGCCTCGAGGACGGCACGGTCGTGCTCGACGTCCCCGCCGTCACCGGCACCGTCGTCTACCGGCCCGCCTCGTGGCCGGCCGGCCTCCGGTGGGGCCTCCCGCCCGCGGACCAGCCCTGAGGGACGACTCGCTACAGCGACTGCACAGCGAGCCGACGCATTGGTTCCAGTGACTGGAACGACCGGCCGAAGCCGGCTCGGCGGCTCGCGCGGGCCACGACGGGGCGCAATGCCCGCCGACGCCGCGAGTGCAGCCGGCTTCCTCGACGTCGCCAGGAGCGGAGGCCTCGCGGGACGCTGATCGCGCTGAGTGCCTCCGACGCGGGCATCGACCGCCTGATCTTCGTCATGAACCCGGGGACGCTCGCCTCGCTCGGGGGCGCGCCCGCATCGTCGCGACGATCACGACGGCGCAGACCGCCGCCACGGCCGCTACGACGAAGGCCACCCCGGTGGCTTCGACGGTCAAGGGCAGCAGCAGGACGACAGCCGCACCGCCGAGGATCACCCCGGGCCGGATGACGAGCGGCGACACGATCGGGGCGTGCACGGCCCACAGCAGGACGAGGAACACGGCCACCGGAGCGGCGACGGCGTAGCCGATCCCGACCGGCGACGCCTCGACGGCGTGGCCGGCCGCCTCGACGGCCACCTCCAGCCCGGCACCGACGGCGGCGAGCGCCGCGAAGATGCCGTAGTGCCCGTACCCCCAGAGGTAGGACCGGTCCCGGCTGGCGGCCAGGCCCTCCCCCGACGGCTCGAGGAAGTACAGCCACCAGAGCGCGAAGAGGAGGACCAGGGCGGACAGCGCGACCGCGAGGAGCGGGCCGCTGACGCCGCCGGCCTCGACGGCCGCCGTCGCCCCGTTCGAGGCGGCCAGGACGCTCTCGCCGAGCAGGATGATCGTGAACAGTCCGTACCGCTCGGCGATGTGGTGGGGGTGCCAGCTCGTCGGCCGCGCCCTCTCCGCCCACCGGGGCACGGAGAGCTCCAGCACCACGAGGAAGAGGAAGACGGGGACCAGCGACCCGTCGGGAAGGACGCCGCCCTCCGCGAGCAGGAGCCGCAGCACCCACAGCACCTGCAGGGCGCCGATGCCGCCGGCGTAGCGCAGGGCGGTCCGCCGCCCCGCCGGGTCCTCGACGGCCGCCCGCAGCCACTGCGCCACCAGGCCGACCCGCATGACCAGGTAGCCGAGCGTGACCGCCAGGTAGTCGCCGTCCTCGAACGCCGTCGGCACCCCGGCCGCCAGCACCAGCACGCCGGCCATCTGGACCATGGTCATGAGCCGGTACGGCACGTCGTCGGTGTCGTAGGAGGAGGCGAACCAGGTGAAGTTCATCCAGGCCCACCAGATGGCGAAGAAGACCTGGAGGAACGCCGGCAGCTCCTCCAGCCCGTGGCCGTCGGCGATCCCGTGGGCCAGCTGGGCGGTGATGGCCGCGACGGCCACGACGAACGTGAGGTCGAAGAGCAGCTCCAGCGGGCTGGACGCCCGGTGCGGCTCGTCCGTCGCTCGCGCCCGCATCCGGGCGCGGATCCTGCTCCCGGAAGGCTGCTCGGGCTCCATGCGCCGAGCCTAGGGACGCCGTCCCACGCGACGGGGCGAGAACTTCCCGCCGAATCCGTCACAGGACGGGCGTGGACACCCTGACCGGCGAGCGCGTGGCGGCGGCCCCACCCGGTTCGCAGACTGGCTGGCCGATCGGCCCTGAGCGCGGCGTGCGAGGCTCGCGGGGTCCCCGACGAGAGGTGGCCCCATGCCCGCCGACAGCAGGTTCGACGTCCGGGTCCCCGCGATCCTCGGCATCCCGTTCCACGAGTTCCTCGGGATGGAGCTCCGGGACGCCGACGACCCCGCGGCCGGCATCTGGTTCCCGGTCGGCCCGCCCACCCTGAACCCGGTCGGGCTGCTGCACGCGGGCGTCATCTACTCGCTGATGGACGTCGCGTGCTTCCTCGCGTTGATCCAGCACCTCGGCGACGACGAGCACGCGGTCACCCACGACCTCACGGTGTCCTTGCTCCGGCCCGTGTCGCCCGGCAAGCGGGTGGACATCACCGGGACCGTGCTGCGCCGCGGCCGGCAGGTCGCCTTCATGCGCGCCGACGCGACGGTGGACGGCCAGGTCGTCGCCGCGGCCCAGGTGACGAAGAGCGTCGTCCGGGCCGGCTGATCACCAGAGCGACATCGACCGGCGGAAGATGCCGGCGATGTCGTCCTCGGTGACCTCCTTGGGGGAGGTCGCCAGCAGCCGCTGCTGCTTCATGGTGCCCTCGACCAGCTCGGGGATGTCGTCCTCCCCGAAGCCGACGGCCCCGACACCGTTGGGGATGTCGATGTCGCGCATCAGGTCCGCCAGGACCAGGGGGAGGAACTCGGCGGCCTCCGTCGGCACGCCCGCGTTCGGCGCCAGCAGCTGGGCCGCCCGCACGTGCCGGTCGGGCGACGCGTCGAAGGTGAAGCGGAAGGCCTCCGGCGCGGTCAGCGCCACCGACATCCCGTGCGGGACCATCGGCTCGTCGGCCGGGTAGTCCTTGGGGTGGAAGTCCTTCACCTGGCCGGCGATCGGGTACGCGTTGGCGTGCGGGATGTGCACCCCGGCGTTGCCGAAGCCCATGCCCGCGAACGTCGCGGCCATGGCCATGTCCGCCCGGGCCTGCGCCTCGTCGCCGTGCCGCACCGCCCGGCGGAACGAGCCGGCCAGCAGCGTCAGCGCCTTCTCCGACCACATGTCCGAGATCGGGTTCGAGCCGCAGTAGGGCACCCGCTGCTCCGGCGTCTTGTGCTCGTAGGTCGTGTACCAGCGCGCCGTGTAGCTCTCCAGCGCGTGGCAGAGGATGTCCATGCCCGAGGCCGCCGTCACCCCCGGCGGCTGCGTGAACGTGAGCGCCGGGTCGATCACCGCGAGCGTCGGCCGCAGCCGGGCGTGGCTGATCCCCGTCTTCACGCGGGCCGAGATCACGTCCATCACGCAGATGGTCGTGCTCTCCGCGCCGGTGCCCGTGGTGGTCGGGACGGCGACCAGCGGCTTGAGCGGCTGCGGCGGCGCCTGCCCCTTGCCGACCGGCACGTTGACGTAGTCCATGAGCTCGCCGGGGTTGGTGGTGAGCAGGTTGATCGCCTTGGCGGTGTCGATGGTCGACCCGCCGCCGACCGCGACGAAGGCGTCCCACGGCCCGGTCGAGCGCGCCTCCTCGATCGCCGCGATGAGGCTCTGGTCGGTCGGCTCGACGTGCACGCCGTCGTAGACCCGCGCCTCGATGCCGAACTGCGCCATCTGGTCGGCCACCCGCTGCGGGATCCCGGTGGCCGAGAGACCGGGGTCGGTGACCACCAGCACGCGCTGCACCCCGTAGCGGCTGAGGTCGAAGCCGATCTCGTCGGACGCCCCGGTGCCGAACTTCAGCTGCGGCGCCCCGTAGGTGAAGACGGACTCGGGATTGGCGGGCGTGGCGGTGGTCATGGCGTCCCTCTCGGCGGGCGGGCGGTGGCGTGCGGGAGGCGGTTGCACCGAATGTTGCACGCGGTTGTGCTCCGCACCACACCGGCGAACACTCCGGAGCCGAACCCCTCGCACGTCCGCTCCCCGATCAGGAGGCCCTCGTGACAGACCCGACCGCGACTCCCCCCGCCCTCGGCGACCTCTTGAAGGACGCGCCGACGAACTGGGGGAAGTGGGGTGACGACGACCAGGTCGGTGCGCTGAACTACCTCGGCCCCGAGGAGGTCCTCGCCGCGGTCCGGCTGGTGAGCGAGGGCAAGGTCTTCACCCTCCAGCGGCTCATCGGCGACCCGAAGGGTGATCCCGTCTGGCCGGGCCGCACGCCGGCCGTGCGCACGCAGGTGCTCGACGAGGGCGACTGGGACGAGGGCGGCAAGGGCCCCGCGTACCCGGGTGGCCTGCACTACGCCGACGACAAGATCGACGCCTACCTGCAGGGCTCGACGCAGTACGACGCCCTCGGCCACCTCTGGTACGACGGCAAGATCTGGAACGGCTACGACGCACGGACGACCATCGGCGGCCTGGAGAAGGCCAGCGTCCAGCCCATCGCCGAGCGCGGCGTCGTCGGCCGGGGCGTGCTCCTCGACATGGCGCGCTTCCGCGGCAAGAACACGCTCGACAAGGGCGAAACCTTCACCCACGAGGACCTCCAGGAGTGCGCGAAGGCCCAGGGCGTCGAGATCCGGAAGCGGGACATCCTCATCGTCCGGACGAACTTCCTGACGCTCTTCCACGAGCAGGGGGAGGCGTTCTACGAGGGCTTCAACGAGCCGGGCCTGGTCTACAGCCCCGAACTGGTGCAGTGGTTCCAGGACATGGAGATCCCCAACCTGGTCACCGACACGATCGCCAACGAGGTCACGATGGACCCGAACAACGGGGTGGCCCTCGTGCTGCACAGCGCCCTGATGCGCAACCTCGGCGTGACGCTGACGGAGATCGCCGACCTCGAGCAGCTCGCCGCCGACTGCGCCGAGGACGGGCGGTACGACTTCCTCTACGTCGCCGCGCCGCTGAAGGTGGCCAAGGCCGCCGGCACCCCCGTCAACCCCGTCGTCATCAAGTAGCGCCGCGGTGAGCGCCTACGACGAGCGGCCCTGGCTGGCGCTCTACGGCGACCAGGCGGCCGACTACGACATCGAGTTCGACGACGCGCTCGACATGTTCCGAGCGGGCGTGGCGAAGGACCCGTCCGCCGTCGCGCTGCGGTACTTCGACGGCGTCGTGACCCGGCAGGAGCTCGACGAGCTCAGCGACGGGCTGGCCGCCGGCCTGCTCGCCCACGGATTCGCCCCCGGCGACCGGCTTGCGGTCTACCTGCAGAACGTGCCCCAGTTCGTGATCGCCATGGTGGCCGCCTGGAAGGCCGGCGGCGTCATGGTGTCGATCAACCCGATGAGCCGGCAGCGGGAGCTCTCCTACCTGCTCAAGGACTCGGGCGCCACGGTGCTCGTCTCCCTCGAGGCGCTCTACGACTCGGTCGCGAGGGAGGTCGTGCCCGACACCGACGTCCGGCTGGTCCTCACCACCAGCGAGCTGGAGTTCCAGACGCGGGACGACGAGCGGCTGTTCGCCGGCATGGAGCGGCAGCGCCACGAGGGGACGACGGACTTCGGCGAGTTCGTCGCCGAGCACCGGGGGACGGTGCCGCCGCCGGTCGACCTTGGCCCGGACGACGTCGCGTTCCTGACCTACACGTCGGGGACGACGGGGGTGCCCAAGGGCGCCATGAACACCCACCGGAACGTCGTGTTCACCGCCCAGGTCTACCGCGACTGGACGCACGCCGGCCGGGACGGCGCCATCTTCGGCATCGCCCCGCTGTTCCACATCACCGGCCTGATCGGGCACATCGCGGTCAGCCTGCTCGTGCCCGCGCCGCTGGTGCTCGCCTACCGCTTCGAGCCGCAGGTCGTGCTCGACGCCTTCGCCGAGCACCGGCCGGCCTTCACCATCGGCGCGATCACCGCGTTCAGCGCGCTGCTCAACGCACCGGGGTTCAGCAAGGACCACTTCGCGTCGTTCACGTCGATCTACTCGGGCGGGGCGGCCATCTCGCCCACCGCCGAGCAGGGCTTCTTCAAGGCGACCGGCAAGCAGGTGCACAACGCCTACGGCCTCACCGAGACGACGTCGCCCATGACGGTCACCCCGTTCGGCTCGCCGTCGCCGGTGGACCCGACGTCGGGTGCGCTGTCGGTGGGGGTGCCGGCGCCGAACACGATCGTCCGCATCCAGGACGACGACGGGAAGGACCTGCCGCTGGGCGAGATCGGCGAGATCGTCGCCGACGGGCCGCAGGTGGTCGCCGGCTACTGGGGCAAGCCGGACGAGACGGCGGCCAACCTCCCCGGCGGGGCGCTGAAGAGCGGCGACGTGGGCTTCATGAACCCCGACGGCTGGGTGTTCATCGTCGACCGCAAGAAGGACATGATCAACGCGTCGGGCTACAAGGTGTGGCCGCGCGAGGTGGAGGACGTGCTCGCCGAGCACGCCGCCGTCCGTGAGTCGGCGGTCGTCGGTGTTCCGGACGAGAAGCGGGGCGAGACGGTGAAGGCCTTCGTCAGCCTGAAGCCGGGCGCCTCGGCCACCGAGGAGGAGCTCATCGCGCACTGCAAGGAGCGGATGGCCGCCTACAAGTACCCGCGCAGCGTCGTCCTCGTCGACGAGCTGCCCAAGACGGTGACCGGGAAGATCCTCCGCCGCGAGCTCCGCGGCTGAGTTCCGCACAGGACGACAGGAGGGGCCGGGGCACGCGCCCCGGCCCCTCCGTCGATCCCCCCGCCTACCGGCGTTGCTTCACCACCGAGTAGTCGTAGGTGGCGTCGAGGACCGCGAGGTCCCCGGTCGGCAGGTTCGACACGGACACCACGAAGTCGGTGTTCGGGCCGTTCGCGCACCGCGTGTCGAACACGTCGGTGGCGATGTCGTCACCGGTGTACCGGTAGACGAAGTTCCCTGCATCGTCCGTGAGCTCGTTGGCGTTCGTGGCTCCCGGCGTGAGGTCGCAGGACGAGATCACCTGGAAGGTCCAGTTGTTGTCCTGCTGCGCAGTCGTCTCCGTCCACTCGCTGGAGGAGACCCCTGCGGCGGCACCGTCGACGGTGACGTCGTCGATGAACCAACCGGTGTCGAGGTACGCGGCGTCGGTCGAGTAGCGGAACCGCACGTCCGTGGCGTCGTCCGGCAGCACCGCGGAGTACTGCACGTACTCCGGCTCGTCCACGAAGTAGGCGCCACCAGAGGTTCCGGTGATCCCGTTGCCCTCGATGTTGTTGCCGTGCGGGTTCTCGTTGCTCGTCACGGTCTCGCCGGCGGCGTTGGTCACGGGAAC